>JANMVQ010000021.1:0-6960 GCA_031392845.1 Chloroflexota bacterium | reverse complement strand
AGGAAACTTGACAGAACAAAAAGCCACAGAACGACAATAAGGCACGTGAGGCTATGCCTCCCGTGCTAGTTATGACTGGGTAAGTGGATTACTCGTTAGGTTGTATGGCTCTATTCTATGCAATTTGGGAGTGCTGTCAACGACGATTTGTCATAATTTATCACCAGCTTGGGTGAGTTAACCCGAAATATGTATTGGCCAACCCTAGACTTTGTCTTGCTGGCATACCTGCTGTGCCAAATCCGACTGGACGAGACATCTCCAACGGCGAGATGCCAAAACGAGAAGCCTGCGGTAATCTAAAGACATGTTCATCCTTCGATCCATCCTCGGTATACGTCAGGAACGACGCAACAAATGGACTGCCTTTTTCATGGGCGCGGGCACGCTTACCTGCTTGGCTGCGGCTGTGCTGGGTGTTGTAATGATCCCCAAAAATATCGCCAGCGGAGTGCGCGTCTCAGGCTATCCCCGCCCCAGCCCGACCGAATTGGCGACGCTGGCCCCCGGCACAGACATCCTAATCACCGTGCAATTGCCCCCTAACATCGACGCGAGCGAAGAAAATCATGGGTTGGTGCTGTTTTATGTCGAACGGCGCGAAACTGCCCGCAGCAAAAACGGCACCCCAGTCAGCACACGAACGCCGGCTTCCGATCGCCCTATCCGCGAGCGCGATGTAATTTCTAAAATGGATTTGCTGTTGGCGGATGGAAAGCCACTCACCCTGCGCATTCCGGCTGAAACCAGCCTGGGCAATGCGCAAAAGATTAAGGCCGAAGAAGAACATACGGACGTACACATTGAACGCACGTTTGTGGGCTACGGCCCCGGCCAGTTGCTTACTATAGAAGGCACTTGGGAGGGCAACCAGCTGGTCACCACCCACGCCTTATTTGCTGGCGCACCCGAAGCGTATATCCGTGATCTGAGCGTCACACAACCCCTGCAAGTTCTGTCCACCTCGCTGTGCTGCGGCGGGCTTGGGGCTGTGTTGCTCATACTTGGCCTGGCGGGCAAAATCGTACGACGGCTGCGGGTATAACCGGTTCTCCGGCCAAAGGTGTATTGCCTCATTCTCAGTCTTTAGTTAGGCTGTGGAAGAAATACCAGATGAGTAACATCCCCCTGATCTTGAACCGGGCCGTTAAGCGATTGCGCACCGAAGGCCCTATCCGCACTATCGACGTGGCCGCCTATCACCTGGGCGAGTTGGGCTACGACTGGTGGTATGGCACGCGCACTTGCGGCTATGTGACCCTGAATGAGCTGGGGCTGAACCAGGGCCACGGGCATGACTACGCGCCAGTAGAAGCCGACAGTCTGCGCAAGATCATTTCCGGCTTGAAGTTGCGTCCGGGGCAAGATGTCTTCATCGATTACGGTTCGGGCATGGGTCGAGCGCTGATCGCGGCGGCCAGTTGGCCTTTTCGCACCGTCATCGGGGTTGAGCTGAGCGCGCAACTCAATGAGATTGCTGAGCGCAATATTGCCAAGGTGCGCAAAACCTTAAAGTGTGCGGACGTGCAGGTGATCACCGCCAACGCGATGACGTATATGCCCCCGCCAGAGACCACGGTCTTCTTTTTCTTCAATCCTTTTATGGGCGAGGTGCTGTCCGCCGTGCTGGAGAACATTCATCAATCGTTGTTAAGCGCGCCACGACCCATTACGCTGATTTATGAGCCACCGCGTGGGCAGACGCACACGATGCTGGACACGTTGGATTGGATGACCCGTCCAAAAATATTCCGCACACGATTGGGGCGGGATGTGTTTATTTATCACAATGACTTCAATAGCCGCTCATAATCACTGTGCAATCCAATCCAAAACCAGCGGTATTCACCATCTTGAATCCGACAGACAGCACGCCAATTCTGATTGATACGCGCTGAATAGTAACTGCCTTTAATGTGCTTGAATCGCACACCTCCACTGCGTGGATTGTTGATCCACTCTTCATAGGCAGCTTCAGCCATCCGTTGCACGTCCTCAGGCAATTGATCAAATTTGATCCAAAAACTGGGCAGTGTTCGATGCGGCAAAATCATGGCGTAGGGGTGCTTCCCTTACGTCGTTCGGCACGAGTACGAAAGCCTTCTGCCATATCCTGAACAGCTCCTGAACTTGCTGCTTCAGCGTAGAGTTTGTCCAGCGTTGCTTCACTGCGAGTATCTTCAAATAAAATATCCCACTCTGCATCGTCGGCGTAATTGGCAGCAGCGCTTTTCAATGCCAAGAATTCAGCATAAGGCAACACCACATATACGGGTGCGCCGTCATGCTCGACAATGGTTGGATGTAACTCAGGCATAGGCTAAATTATAGGACAGGCCAACTTCACGGCAGCGCCCGCTCATACGCGGCAATGATCCGATCATAGATAGTGTTGGCTTCGGCGTCAATCGTACGGCGGGCAGGATCGGCCTCGAACCAGGCGAGCGAGCGACGGACACCCTCAGCCCACGGCACGGCGGCGACGAAGTCCGGCACAAAGCGTTTGATCTTGCTGTTGTCGAAGACCACGCTGTGGGCCTTGTCACCGATCACGCTGACCGCATCCGGCCAATGGGCCAGCAACAAATCCGAAGGAATATGCACCAGCTTGGGTTGCGCCACACCGGCGGCATGAGCAGCCTCAGTGTAGATCTGATCCCAAGTTAGCACCTCATCTGAGGTGATGTGAAAAGCATGCCCGGCAAACTGCTCGCGCCCGAGCAGGCCGATTAGGCCCTTGGCAAAGTCGGCGTTCCAAGTCATGGTCCAGAGCGAGGTGCCATCGCCGGGGACAATAATCTTCTGCCCACGGCGCATGCGGTCGATGACCGTCCACGGATGCGGCCAACTGCCCACACACAGGGGAATCTGCGAGGGGCCGTAGGTCAGGGAAGGGCGAATAATCAGTGCTGGGAACTGCTGCTCACGAAAGGCGCGCATGAGGCGCTCCTCGCAGGCGATCTTGTCGCGCGAGTATTGCCAATAGGGGTTGGCCAAGGGCATGTCTTCAGTCGTGAGGTATGACGAGGGCGGTTTCTGATACGCGCTGGCTGAACTGATAAACACATATTGGCGCGTATTCGCACTAAATAAGATCAAATCCTGTTCTACGTGAGCCGGCGTAAATGCCACCCAATCGACCACCGCATCAAACTGATGGCCCTTAAGCTTCTCGGCCACACCGGCCGGGTTATTGCGAATATCGCCCAAGATCAGTTGCGCGCCTGCGGGCACCGGATATTTATCCGATGTGCCGCGGTTAAGAATAAACAACTCCATCCCACGCGCCAACGCCAACTCCGAACACGCCGAGCTAATGAGGCCGGTGCCGCCGATGAATAATATTTTGGTCATGATAGAAACTTAGAGAGCAGAGGGCAGAAAGCAGACATACCACGCCTTCTGCGCTCTGCCCACTGCTTTCTGCTTTCTATCTTCTCTCTTCTCTCTTTACCATTTAAACGCCACTGCAAAATAGTCGTTCTTCTTGTTGAGCAAGCCGTCGTAGACCTCGGCGCCACGATCTGCGGCGACCACGTGAGTGATCAAATCATCAATCTTGACTTTACCGCTCTCGAAGAAGTGAATGAGGGTGCGCATGGCGCGATCCCGCACGAATGAAAATTTCTCGCGCGGCTCCACCCCAATGGCGCTGCCGTGTGCGCCGATCAACTGGATCGAGCGGCCATGCAGATCCCAATAGAAGTCGACATCGCCAGCGATGCCGCGCGGGCTACCGACCATGATCACTTTGCCGCCGCTCTCCACGATGTTCATACCCAACTTGACCGCCTGGGGGTTGCCGGTGGCCTCGACCACAATATCGGGCAAGGCGCCCTCGTTGAGGACCCGGAGTTGGTCTTTGAGATCGGGCGCAGTCGGGTCCAGCCCAATCGCACCGACGGCCTTCTCGGACTGGGCACGACGGGCGGCGACTGGGTCGAGCGCGATCACTGGATAGGCCCCAGCGGCGGCAAATTCGCGGGTGGCGAGTTGGCCGATTAACCCTTGGCCCATGACCGCTACACATTGGCCGAGCAGCTCATGGCTTTGGGTCAGCGCGGCGAAGGGGAAACGGGCCAAAATAATAAACGCAGCAACTTCGGCGGGCAGATTGTCGCCGATCTTGTGGATAAGTTGATCCGGCGCGTTCACATCCACCAACGCATGCGACTCGTGGCGCGATTGCCAAATCACCCGATCGCCAACTGCAAAGTTTTTGACTGCGCCGCCCGCTTCGATAATCCGCCCCACCCCGCTGTAGCCGGGAACAAATGGGAAACGCGGCCAAGTGCGGGTCGGATCGTTCAGCCACTGATGGACACCGGTATAAACCGCCAACTCAGTGCCACTGCTCACAGCGCTGGCTTCTGTTTGGATTAGCACTTGGTTTGGCCCCGGCACGGCCAGTTCAAATTGTTCGACCAAAACCTTAAACGGCTCCGGCATGTAAATGCGAGTTGCTTTTGTCATGATTTAAGTCGTGCGTCAAACGTCATGCGTCAAATCATTTTGACGCATGACGTTTGACGGAATTACTGAGCCGTCCACCCGCCATCAATGGTGAGCACATTGCCGGTCATGAAGGAACAGGCGTCCGAGCATAGAAACAGAATCGCGGCTCCTAATTCTTCGGGCTGGCCCCAGCGGCCAATCGGCAGGCGATCCAAAAAGAACTGGTTGACGGTGGGGTTGCTGGAGAGCGTGAGGTTCAACTCGGTCAGAAACGGTCCCGGGGCCAGCGCATTAACGTTTACCCCGTATTTCGACCATTCAAGGGCCAGCGTGCGCGTCAATTGGATGAGTGCGCCTTTGGCGGCGGTGTAGGCCGGACGCTCACCCAAGCCGACCTGACCCAGCATCGAACTAAGGTTCACGATGCGGCCCCATTTCTGCGAGATCATGTGCGGGGCGCAGATTTGGCTACAGATAAAGCTGCCGGTTAGGCTGACGTCGATCACCCGCTTGAACTCTTCCAGCGGGAATTCGGTTGAAGGCTTGCGGATATTAATGCCGGCGTTATTCACCAGAATATCGACGTGGCCGAGTTGATCGATGATCTGGGTCACGGCCTCTTGGACTTGGGCTTGATCGGTCACATCGGCAGCCACGCCAATCACGCGCTTGCCGGTTTCATAGCTGATGGCTTTCGCCTCAGCCTCGACTGCGTCGAGCCGTCGACCCATCAATGCGACCGACGCGCCCGCCTCCGCCAGCGCCCGCGCAAACACTTTGCCCAAGCCACCCGCGCCGCCGGTAATAAGAGCGACTCGTTCGTTGAGTTGGAATTGATTAAAAGGAAAGTTCATGGTTAGAAATTTAGAATTCAAAAGGCAGAATTAAAAAAGGAACCGCAAATTGTCACGTCTTGTTTTTTAATTTTGAATTCTGCCTTTTTAATTTTCTGAGTTGGTTATCGCCAGATTGTTTTTAAGTGCGCCACACTCTGCCCCAATTGCCCCATCTCATATTGATGGGCAGCTTCGACGGATTCGCCACGCTCCCACGGAGTGCGCCAAGGGACGCTGTCGGGCAAGGCGCGCTCGGCCATATATTGAAGGACCGGTTGCACGGCCCGAATATCGCGCGGAGGGTAACTGCTCCACCACTCGGCTTCGAACAGCCGAATGTGGCGGCCATAAATGGCGGCCAATTCGATGCCAAAGAAGGCGTGCGGCGCTACGTTCTGCACCAGCGCAATCATGGCCGCCCAATCGATCACCCCTTGCCCCAGCGCCGCCCGAATTAGGCGATAGCCCGAAGTTGTGGCGCGAATCGTATAGTCTTTCAGGTGCACATTCCGAATGTGCGGCCCAATCTTGCGAGCAAATTCAAACGGCTCTTCGGCCACCGCCAGCGGATTGACCACATCAAATGTCACGCCAATATGATCAGGATCGATCTCGCAAAAGGACAGCAACTCATCGGAGCTACAGTCCTGATGATTCTCCAGCGCCAGCACCAGATTATTTTCTTTCAGCACCGGCACTACCGCAATCAAACGGCGGCCAATCTCGGCCAGATAGTCGTCCCAATTGCTGGCGGATGCACTTTTGTCTGTAGAAATGTTGCTCCAGCCAGGCATAGCACCGGCGGATTTGCCGATGGTGTGGCGCGCGCCTTCCAAAATGCTACTGACAACTGCCCGCACCACCGTGGCACCAGCCCGGGCGGCCAGCGGCAACATGCGGGTCAACGTTTCGATATCGATGACCGGCCCATCGACCACCAAATGCATTTGACGCGTAGCAAGGGCAGCTTTGAGTTGATCGATTGATTCAACAGTGCTGTCGGGCAACATCGGTTCGATGGGGATTTCGATCCCGCTCAAGTCATACTGCTCGGCGAGGGCAATTAAGTCGTAGGCTCGAAACGGATTGGCAAAAGTCTCCCCGTTGTCGCGGCGGGAGTAACCGCATGACACTGGAAAACTATATGACACCAGGCCCACCGGCAGGCGCTTGCGTGAAATGCGAGAGGTAGTCATCGTCTATGTGTTTTAGAGGGGAGCGGGCGGATTGTCAAATAATGAGTGGAAAGTTGAAAGTGATCTATCTAAATTTCAACTTTGCACTTTCAACTTTCTACTTCTGTGGTTATAATCCTTGCACTTCGCACAACAGTTGCGAATGGAGGTGTGGTGTAGTGGTTAACACGCTGCCCTGTCAAGGCAGAGATCGCGGGTTCGAGCCCCGTCACTTCCGAGCCAGACCGGAAGCCGTTCATCAAGAACGGCTTCTTCGTTTTTCAGCACGAAAATGCCGCTTTTTTCGACCAATTGAGTTTGTCGGAACATCGGCACAAACTCAATATACGGCTTCACACCTATGATCAATTTGGTGTGCGTATCAACGTAGACGGCATCGAACATCTCTTTCAAAATTGTGTGGCGTTGTGTCTGGTCAGCCTTGCTCCAGGTTGCGTTGAATACGACTGCCTGCTCACACGTATCGATGGTTT
>JANMVQ010000014.1:0-25146 GCA_031392845.1 Chloroflexota bacterium | reverse complement strand
TAGCCGGGAATCATGCCGCAAATAATCTGACCCCGTAGGCCAAGCTGGCAACACAGGGATTTGCGCGCGTCATAAAACTTGCGGCCGATGCCTTGTCCACGATAGTCTGGATGCACGCACATATCAGCCCCATAGTAATGGACACCCCGCGCATTGTGACGAGAAAACCAGCGGTTCCCAGTCGCCTCAATGTAATTGTGCCCGTGGGAATGGGCAAAGTCGAAGTGCGTTCTAAAACCGGCCGTCATGCCGACGACCTGGCCAGTAGCTTTGTCCAGCGCGACAAATTGGCCTTCTGGAAAGAGCCGGATATGGTTAACAATGTGAGCTTCGGTGAGTAATTCTTCCGGCGGAAGATTTATAAAACTAAGTTTTTGGAGTTCAGCGCAGGCTGTAATGTGATGCTTTTGGGTGTTCGTGATTACGATTTCACTCAAGATACTCCTTGGATTTATGGTTACGCGTCATGCAGGCAACTCCTGCTCGGCAGCTTTCGTTGCCAGGGCGCCACGCATCATGCGTGCGTTTGTAATTTCCATGTGAAAAATACAGATAAGACTTAGGGTTGACGTGTTTTCGACTGTGAAAACGGGCGATTGTTCAGTCACTTCGTTCATCTCGTTTTTGTTTGAGACACCTCTTTGTTCAAGATTCGTCAAGACTTCATGCAGGTCAACGGCGGGAAACCGTGCCCTTGCGTCGTGGGAAACCGGGCAATCTGTGTTGTCTGGTCGGTGAGATTCTAGCATCTCTTTCAAGAGGGGGCCTATTTTTTGCCGTCTTGCTGAGATAGTTGGGTCTGATATGCAGTAGTTCCGCATAGGCCTGCACCGTTTGACGGGTCAGCAAATGCTACTCCACAAGCTGCTGAAACTGCGCGGCCAGGTTTGATCGAATGGGTTGCGCGCATCGCACCTGAATGTGCGTTTCCTAAATTTACCCGGGAATTGTTAGGCCCAAAGTGGCAAAGGCAGTGCGAGCTTGTTCGAGCGCAGTGTGCGCTTCATCCAGTTTGCCCCAGTCACGAAACACCTCTGCCAGCGTGCGCAGGGCATAGGCGCGACTCCAGGGGTCCTGATTGGTTTCGGCGCTGGCGAGAGCTTCCTCACAAAATTGTTGCGCCTCAACAAAGCGTTGCTGTAATCGTCGCACATGACCCAGGATGTACAGCGCTTGCGGGCGCACTAGTGCTTCCTCGTTGGCCAGCACCTATCGCTTCAGCGATGAGTCAAATCCTGAAATCGCAGGCGCGATCATCGTTGAAGGGCCAAGTGGCCATCGGGTGATGCTGCCGTTGATTCAGCGGTAGGAGCTCTGGCTCTCGGCCCATATCTTTCTAGACAGAATTGACAAAATAAGTAACTGTTCAGCCCAAGTCAGATTTTTGTCCGCGAATCACGCGAATTTGCGCTAATTTAATTTAGCGTAGATTTGCGTGATTCGCGGAGTTTAAGCATGGCTGACTAGTTATGAACCGGGTCGATCTCAAAGATACATTTCACGAGAGCAGCTCAACGACCCGGCGCTCCACGATAGTGGCCTCGTCATCGGTCAGCTGCCAAGGGTTGATAAAGATACTGTCACCACCCAGACTCCCTTCGGTCTCAATGCAGGGTGTGCCTTCTCGTAGTGCGATCAGCAATTGATCGTGCGTCAGCCTAGCGCCTTTATCTACCCTAACTTCGAGACGCGACAACGGCTGACCAGCTTCATTCGGAAATGCGCGCTCGGAATGCACGCCAGGCAACATACTAAACGCCTCACCCCAATCGCCGACCATGCGCTCATACCGCGCTTGCCGCGCAACATGATCCAGACTCAAATAACGCCGCACCGCCGCCAGCAAGCCAACCATCTCTTCCTTGCCTACTTTCATGGGGCGGCCAATACCGGCGTTCGGGCTGCCGATAGGACGAATGGCCTCGATCAGCCAACGCTGGCCCAAAATCATGCCGCTGGATTGCGGACCCTGTAAGTCTTTGCCGCCGCTAAAAATGGCACACGCCGCACCCATTTGGGTGAAGTTCCACAAATTCTCAACCGGTGGCAATTGTGCCGCGGCGTCTACAAGCACTGGCACACCATGCCGGGTGCAAATTTCGATCACCTGGGCCAATGGCACATCGCCATGCCCACAGTAAGAACCCTGGAACCACATGCACGCGCCAGTGCGCTCGGTAATCGCCGCCTCGAACTCTTGGGCGGTGCAACTTTCACCATCACCCACAATGATCATGGTTGCACCCACCTGCTTGATAGCATAGTCGTATTGGTTGCGTTGATTCTTGAAAACGATTACCTCGTTCTTCAGACCAGTCGTGTCGGGCAGACGCCCGATAGCGTCAGCTTTGTCATGCGTCATACACGCCGCCACCGCTAGGGTGATGCCTGCAGCAGCGCCAGTCGCCACAAAGGCAGCCTCATTGTGGGTCAATTCGGCCAGTGTCTCGCCCACCCGTTTTTGCAAGAGATGCAGGTTGATAAAGCGGTGCGAAGCCTCCTCCATGGCCGTCAGCACCTCAGGTGGCATCAAACTCCCACCCAGTCGCGTCAGTGTCGCACAGGCATTAATGATGGGTCGTACTCCTAACTCTTCATAGATTCCCATTGTCATCGTCTCCAAAATAATGGTGGCGCGGCTGTCCTTGCCGTTGCGCGCACCGGTGCGCGCAATTCTCATCAAACACAATAAACATGATTGCAGTGTTGCGCACAGTCAGCGCGCATTCCAGTTTTTTGTCGCAAGTCAACAGCAAGTCATGAAACCGGCTTCTCCAGTTTTGTTAGTTACAAGTTTTATCCAGACCGGCTTACAGCCGGTTTGAGTATAGATGTCGTCGGTGATGTTTCCAGACTTTATTTGCGCTGACATTCTTGGATATACCTTTTGATTGTCTCGGCAGACATATTGCCAGCAGTGCCGATGTAATAGGACGGACTCCAAAGCGTACCGTCTGCCCAAATTACCTTCTTCAACTGCGGAAAATCTTCGCGTAGATAGTGCGCAGTCGCGCCTTTAAAAAGTTGTGCAACTTTTGACGGGCTATATTTCGGAGGGGCGGATAAAAACAAGTGAATGTGATCTGGCATAACCTCCTGAGCGATAATCGAAAAACTCCACTTGGATGCAATTTCTTTCAATAATTCACCACACCGAAATGCAACCGGGCCAAGAAGAATAGGTTTACGGTATTTTGGACACCAAACAAGGTGATAGTTTAGGTTGTATACCGCCCCGCCAGTTGACCTAGTTTGAGGAACCATTTGCGCCTCTCACTATGCCTTTTGTTCGAGACAAACGCCACGAAGAAAGGCACAACATTTTTACGTCTTTTGGCTTCGCGCTTTGGGTTAGTCGTTTGCCAGTTTCAATCGAATGTAGCGACACTCGCCCGTCCATCGTGCCGCCCACATAGGATGCCCCAAACTTTGGATGGCTGACCCACGTTCCGCGCTTAAACCCCATGCTTCGCGTGCTGCCGTATGTCCGCCGAACATTGCCAGCAGCAGGCTGCAACGCGTGCAACTGGCGGCGATGAAATTGCAACGGCACAACTAGCACCATGTCTACATAGTCTGGCCCATCGTGTCCGCCAACGGCCATGTTTGCCAGCGTCCACGAATCGACGCAGTGCGCGTCCCAGCGCGTTGACAACTTCGCGCTGGACTTAAACAAGCCCAAACGATCTCGCTCGGTCTTTGTCGCGTAGCCCTGTTTTGTCGCGAGAGTGAACCGTTTGGCAACTTCGCCGTAGAACCACTTTTTACCAACTTCGAGCGGGCTGAAACTCTTATTCCAACGACGCTTACCCGGCTTCGTCGTGGCCGCGATGTCTTCAACAACTACATCTGTGATCGGGTAAACCGAAGCCAACCAGTTAATGAGACGCAATTTCAATCCCCACCGTGCCCGCGTTGATGGTGGGATTCTGCCCGCTCGCACTGCCCGATTAGCACGCATCTCCCGGTATGGAGTCTTACGGAACCGCCGTGCGCGTCGCATGTTTCGGCGAGTCTCTACCGCGTCCTTCACCCACCCAATAGCTTCGGTCTGGATGTTCTCAAACGTGTGCTCGGCGCTCTTAACCGTGAACGCCTCGCGCTTGCTACCGGGGTCTACACCCACTGCCACCGGCTGAGTTGCGCCGTCCTCGCGTTCGGTCAGCAAAATGTAGAACAATCCCTTGTTGAACCGCCGAACTGCTTTACCCCGGCGCACAAGATCGCGTGCGCGTGCGGGATGGCACGGCATCAGCGGCTTGCCTGTCTTGGATACTACTGGAACTAATTGCATGATTTTTGTATTACTACACGCCGGACTTGCGTCCGGGCAACTTACACCTTCGACACTGGCAAACTTAGAGGATAGGGACTAGGTGGGCATCCTTATCGTAATTTGGCCTGCCACGGCCAGTTTGCTAGTTGGTTGCTTTTTCAAACCCGGTCTAGTGCAACACTTACGCTGTAACTTCGAGTTGTGGCTTAACTCTTAGCTACAACCCCCGATTAGAAATCGGGGGTTGTTGACAATCAGGTGGACCGTTTTCAGAGTCGGTGGAGTCCCTAGATATTGAACCACAAAATGTGGCGTTCAGCTTTTAGCCACTTAAGCCACTTAGCGTGTTGCATAGTTATCGAGTTTCACTACAATTCGTAATGTCATTGCAGCACCTCACACAAGACATCCGCGATGAAATTGTGTCAGATTAGTCTTCGTGTCCTTAATTTTCTAGATACTTTTTGTGCAAAGGGAGAAGTAATCAAATGGCATTGAATCGAAAATTGAATCGTCGCAAGTTTCTAAAGACAGCCGGTTTGGCTGCTGGTACAGCCGCATTAGCAGCCTGTGCTGCTCCTCCAGCGGCACAGCCGGGCGCTGCACCAGCAGCTCCAGCTGCGCCAGATGCAGTCAAAGCCACCGAAGCGCCCAAGGCACCGGCCGTAAACAGCGCTGAGCGTCCGCTCACCCCGACGTTCTATCAGTGGATTATCGACCTGCACCCGCAGTTGACCGAGATCAACAAGACCAGCGAGGGCGTGAAGGCCGAGATCGCCCCGGTAGAAGGCTTTGGTATTGAGCGCTTTGTGGCCGAGGCCAAGAATAAAGAGAGCACCTGGGATGTCTACGTCGGCATGACCCCGTTCGTCGAGATGACTCAGCTTATCAAGTCAGGCGTCATTCAGCCGTGGGATGACTTTATTCCCAAAGATGTGCTCGATGACATCATCCCCTCGATCCGCGAGGAATGCACCATCGAGGGCAAGCTGTACAGCTGGCCATATTTTCTTGATATCACCGGCATGGGCTGGAACACCAACCTCACCGACAAGGCAGGCGTGAAGGACATACCCAAAACCTGGGACGATGTGCTGACGTCCGCGAAGACTGTCGTCGATAGCAAAGCCGCGCCCTATGGGAGCGTCTATGATGTGAATGGTTGGCGTTCGCTCGCCCCGATGACCCACAGCCTGACCACCAAGGTCTACACCAGTGATGGACGCTTTGATTTTAACAATCCAGCCGTGATTGAAGCGTTGAAACTGATGAAGAAGCTGAAGGACCTAGGCCCAGCTAACTTATTAGAACCAGGCGCGACCGATGGCGGTGTCAACGGCACCCCCGACGAAGTGGCGTTTGCAGCCGAAAAAGCGGCCTACTACTTCAAGTACTTCAATGCACCCTATCGCATGGCTGCCAACTGGAAGAAGCCTGAGGCGCTCAAGATTGGCCCCTATCCTAAATTTGCGAACGGTGAGGGCAGCACAGTCTTCTGGACGACCGGCGCATGCTTGTTTACGTATGGCAAGAACAAGGAGAAGGCTGCTGAGTACATGAAGAAGATCACCTACGAGTCGAAAATCTGGCAAGACAGTATCGCCGGTACGGCAACAGCACACCCGGTGCAACTGCCACCCTACACCAGCATCTACAAGGGCTGGGGCGAGAAGAAGCCCGACTGGTTGCCGGAGTCGATCAACACAATCTACAGCCAGTTGCCAATTGCCAAGGCGATTACCAATCACTTGTTTGGCTTAAAGCAGTTCCAGATCGCCCGCCCGTTCTACGAGAAATATCTGAGGGGCGAAGAGACCGATGAGAAGAAAGTCTTGCAACAGTGCATGGACGCAGTGTCGGACGAGTTGAAGAAGGCAGCGTAACTGAGGAAAGTTCGCAAGTGTGAAGGTTCAATAAGGTTCATAAACTTCGAAAGGTCACAAGGTCGGAGATTTGACAATCCGATCTTGCGAACCTTCTCAGCTTGATGAACTTTATTGAACTTTCTAAACTTTCTATGGCTGCAATTTCTTCATCCACAAGCAAAGTCCGTCGGTGGCCTGCCTGGTTGCAGCACTGGTCCAACTGGGTCTTTCTAATCCCCGCTACGATCTTCTTTGTCGGATACATGATCTATCCGATTTTGCGAACAGGATGGCTGAGTTTTACCGACTATCGTTATCTGCGGCCCGGACCCGCTAATTTTGTCGGTCTGCAGAACTACGCCTATGCGCTGTCCGATCCCCTCGTGCAGACCGGATTGATCCGTGCGGCTCAATTCACCTTGGTCTTTTTGCCAGGTATGATTGCGATTCCACTACTGGTGGCCGTATTGGTTGACCGGGTGCAGAACCACTTTTTGTCCACGTTTTACCGGATAGTCTTGCTCATCCCAGCGGTCATCCCTGGCCCGATGATCTTTGTGATGTGGCGGCTGCTCTATAACTACGAGATCGGGCCAATCAATCATATTTTGGTCGAGGTTCTGGGGATATTTACGCGGGCTGATGCGCCGCAATGGGTAGGCAATCCAAATTTGGTTATACCCGCTGTAACTATCTTTGAGTGGTGGTGGGGCTTGGGTTACCACACCATGTTCTTTCTGGCTGGCCTAGCCGCCATCCCCAAAGACTTATATGAGGCTGCCCGCATGGATGGGGCCAGCGAATGGCAGGTGTTTTGGAACATCACCCTGGCCCGCCTGAGGCCAATCATGGCAATTTTGGTCGTGCTACGCTTTGGTACAGCCATGGCCGTCATCGATGAGTATTTGATCTTCGGCGGTTTTAACCGGGCTCAACCAACATATACCTGGACGGTCTACATGTATGAGCTGGCCTTCCAAATCGGTGATTGGTTGCAGGGCTATGCTGCCGCCATTGGCTGGCTGGGGGCGGTGGGTATGCTGATGGTGACGGCATTCCTATTATGGCTATTCCGAAATCGAGATAACTACTAACGCATCACGCAATACCTGACCCATGACGTTTGAGGTTTGACGTTTGACGTTTGACAATAAGATATGAAGCGCAAAAAACTACCTTTTGGAACGATTATTCGTCATCTGATCATCAACTTCTTCGTACTGATTATTCTCTTGCCGATCACTTGGGTGTTGCTGCTCTCGGTTAAATCTTTGCCAGATGCCTACAGTGGCAATCTGTGGCCCGAACAATTCGACTTCACCCATTACAGCTACGTGCTGACGAAGATACCCGGCCTGTCGCAGAACCTGAGCAATAGTCTGCTCGTCACAATTGGCTCGGTGCTACTGACGTGTGTATGTGCCGTAATGGCCGGTTTTGCGCTCACGCACCTGCGCACGCCAGGCAAAGCGTTGGTGATCGGACTATGCACTGCGACATTATTCTTTCCAACCCGCCTGCTCTCGCTGATTCCGATCTATGAGATTCAGCGGTCGCTGGGCTTGCTAAACTCAATCTGGGGGTTGATCTTGCCCTATGTCACCCTCAATCTCGCGCTGAGTATTTTGACCATGCGCGGCATCTTCGAACAGATTCCGGGCGAATTGGTAGAAGCCTCGCGCATGGATGGCTGCAATGCCTGGCAGACGCTTTTTCGGGTCATGCTGCCTTTAATCACGAATGGCCTCGTCGTGCTGATCATCATCAACTTTGTATCCGCCTGGGGTGAGTATCTGTTCGCCAGCACCTTGACAAGCGATTCCTCGCAACGCACCCTAATCGTAGTGTTGGCGCGCGCATTTGGCGGAGTGGGCGCGTTCTCCTATCCGCGTCTCGGCGCGGCATATACCATGGTGATCCTCCCCGGTATCATCGCATTTGCCCTAGCTCAGCGCCTGTACTTCAAAGGTCTGACGGAAGGCGCGATCAAGCTTTAGCTCTAGTACCGATTACCCTAGAACCTATCTCTAAACCAACAGCCTAACCTGCATTTCTGGAGACTGTGCAAGGGTTTAGATATAGGTTCTTAAGTTTTTCCGCGAATCACGCGAATTCTCGCAAATTTATTAGCGCAGATTCGCGTGATTCGCGGATAACGGTAAAAAGCGAAGATTCAGAAAATTAATTCTGCCGAGTAATCTGAAATAAATACTCACGGGACCACAATTAATTTGGGCTGAATAAGTCTATGCAAATTCAAAGCCCATTTCTCAATTTGTCCCATTAAGTCCTTATTTAGGGCACGTTTATTGGTTTTATATCAATACTAACTAAACTCATAGTTGACAATTGCAATCGGGTTCATAGAATGTTGTTGACATGTAAATAACATGTTAAATGCTCTGAACTCGCTCGAAAGTGCATTGATATAGAAGATCTGACGGGTGTATTGGTTGAAGTTAGGGGACTCGCGTAATTGTGGTAAATAGTGCGTGGCATGGCGTGACTGGTCGGGGTAAGTACAGGTTGTGAGCAGGCGGACTGCAAAGTTGAGTGCAACACATTTCTCCATCATGATATTTTTTATTGTCTAGCGCGAACGTATGGGTTGTTTTTCCGTCCTCACATAGTCAATCCTGTAGTCGTTAAACCTGCCTCAGGGATAGCTGCTCTATTTTTCCGGATCGAACTGTTGTTCCCCCAGATTCTGGATCTCTATAGTAGATCGCAGGGAGTGCTTTGCATTTTTCAACTTGATACCTACATCGGTCGCCAGAAGTTTCGGAAGCTCCAACGATGGGGATTGTGGGCAGTTGGGCAGTGGAACGAGAATACCCACACGAAAATCTTTGGCTCCTGATTTGGGGAGGAGTCTTATGGTACGACATAGTATTACGTGGAGTCTAAAGTTTCGCTACCTTGTGTTCGTGGCTGCAATTGCACTGATGGGTTTTGGCATAGTTCAACTGCGCAATATGCCAGTAGATATTTTGCCGGAGTTCTCGCCGCCGTATGTAGAAATTCAGACCGAGGCACTCGGATTATCAGCAGAGGAAGTAGAGCAACTGATCACCCTGGGCATGGAACAGGATTTGCTCAACGGGGTGCCGTGGCTTCGCACGATTCGCTCTGAATCAGTGGCTGGGCTGTCATCGGTCGTCCTTGTCTTTGAGCCCGGGACGGATCTCACCCGCGCCCGCCAGATGGTATCGGAGCGTCTGGCACAGGCATTTGCACTGCCGCATGTCTCCAAGCCGCCCACCATGCTGCAGCCCCGCTCAGCGACCAGCCGGGTGATGATCGTGGGGCTTTCCTCGAAGACGCTATCGCTCATCCAAATGTCGGTGCTAGCACGCTGGACGATTGGCCCGCGATTGATGGGCGTGCCAGGCGTCTCGAATGTCGCCATCTGGGGCCAACGCGATCGGCAGCTGCAGGTGCAAGTTGACCCCAAACAATTGCTGGACAAAAAAGTGTCTCTTTTGCAAGTTCTAGAGACCACTGGAAATGCATTGTGGGTATCCTCGCTCAGCTTCGTCGAAGCGTCTACCCCTGGTACCGGCGGGTTCATCGATACGTCCAACCAGCGCCTCAGCATTCGGCATATTCTGCCAATTGTGTCACCCGAAGGCCTCAGCCAAGTACCTATTGAAGACACTTCGCTAAAACTCGGGGATGTCGCCAAAATCGTTGAAGATCATCAACCCCTTATCGGCGATGCGCTTACAACAGATGGATCCAGCCTGATGCTGGTGATCGAAAAATTTCCGGGTGCGAATACCGTGGAGGTGTCGAAGGGCATCGAGGAAGCTATCAACCAGATGCGCCCTGGTCTGAGTGGGATGGAATTGGATTCCTCGGTCTTTCGCCCAGCAGATTTCATCCAAACCGCTATCAATAATTTACTGATCGCGCTGCTGCTATGCGGAGCCATCATCATCGTAGTGCTGGCCGCTTTCCTTTTGAACTGGCGTAGTGCGCTGGTTAGCTTTATTACTATTCCGCTGTCGTTATTGGCAGGCGCGCTGGTGCTTTACCTAAGTGGGGCCACCCTCAACGTTATGGTGATCGCTGGTTTTGTTATAGCCCTGGGCGTTCTGATTGATGACGCAGTCGTGGATGTCGAAAACGTCATTCGCCGCTTGCGTCAACACCGACTAGCCGTGAACACTGCGCCAAATGACAGCCATCCAACCATCGCCAGCGTAATCCTGGCTGCGTCGACCGAAATGCGTGGCTCTGTCTTATATGCCGCAGTCATTCTTTTGCTGGCTGTGTCACCGATTTTGTTCCTGGATGGCTTAGCCGGCACCTTCTTCAAGCCATTGGCTATCGCGTATGGTCTAGCCGTGTTGATCGCTACCCTAGTTGCGCTGCTTGTCACACCCGGGCTCAGCCTGATTCTGCTGGCCAACGCCCCAGTTGCAACCGAGGAGCCTAAGCTAGTCCGTTGGTTGCGAGCACGCTATGAGACTATGCTCACACGTACGATTCAGAAACCACGCCTGGTGTTTGCCGGTATGGCTCTCCTTGCAGTGGTTGGGCTGGCCAGCGTGCCATTTCTCACCCAATCGCTACCCATCAACTTTAAAGAGCGTAACCTCCTCATTCATCTAAATGCCATGCCAGGCACATCCCAACCTGAGATGAGCCGGATTGCCGGGCGGGTCGGAACCGAATTGCGATCTATTCCGGGAGTGCACAACGTGGGTGCACATGTGGGCCGCGCGGTAATGGGTGACCAAGTGGTGAATGTCAGCTCGGCCGAGATATGGATCAGCATTGATCCAGCGGCGAATTACGACAAAACCGCCGCAGCCATACAGGATGTCATCGATGGCTATCCCGGCCTTACCCATGACGTGCAGACGTATATGAAAGAAAAGAGCAGCGAAGTCGTCGTCGAGCCGGAGAGTGCGCTAGTGGTCCGCATCTTCGGTGATTCTGCCGCTGTTCTCGCCAGCAAATCGGCGGAAGTGAAGCAATCGCTTTCTGGAATCGCCGGTATCGATAATATGCACGTGCAACACCCGGTTCAGCAGCCTGCCCTGGAAATTGAAGTCGATCTGACCGCAGCACAAAAGTATGGCCTCAAGCCTGGCGATGTACGCCGAACCGCAGCCACCCTGCTATCTGGGATTCAAGTCGGTAGTCTGTTTGAAGACCAAAAAGTGTTTGATGTGGTGGTGTGGAGCGCGCCCGAAATCCGCCATAGCCTAAGCAGTATCCGCGATCTGCAGATTGACACGCCCAATGGCCAGCATGTCCGTCTGGGTGATGTCGCACAGGTGCGCATTGTGCCTTCTGCAAGCATCATCCGACATGATGCCGTGAAGCGATATATTGACATCAACGTAGATGTGAAGGGGCGCACCCTCGCGGCGGTGGCCACAGATATCAGCAATCACCTCAAACAGTTTCCACTCCCGCTCGAATATCACGCCGAAGTGTTGAACGACTATGCCACCCAGGGTGCCGGCAGAATCCGGGTATTCGCCGTGACGCTGGCGGCGTTGGTCGGCATTTTCTTTGTATTACAAGCTGTTTACGGAAGCTGGCGCCTGGCCACACTTTCATTCCTGACCACGATTGTGGCACTGGCCGGTGGGCTTTTGGCGATCTTCATCAGCGGTCGGGTGATTTCAGTCGGCTCGTTGGTTGGCTTCCTGGCCCTGTTTGGGATTGCCACGCGCAACCAGATATTGCTAATCAATCATTACCGTCAACTGATTCGTCACGAGGCCGAACCGTTTGGCCAAAGCCTGGTACTGCGTGGCACCAGCGAGCGTCTTTCGCCCATTCTGATGACCACTAGCGCTACAGCGTTGTCACTAATCCTAGTGTTGATCATGGGGGATATTCCCGGCCTGGAAGTCGTTCGCCCGATGGCGATTGTTCTTCTGGGCGGTTTGATCACATCGGCGCTGGTCAATCTTTTGGGGCTGCCGGTCTTGTTCCTGAATCTGGGAGTCAGCTCTGTCAAAGAACTTGATCTGCCCCCATCAGTCGAAACCACTGATGATCTGTTCGGTAGTTCATTGCCACTGTCTGGCATGGCAGCGGGGAAGTAATGCGTTGCTAATCGTCTTTGTTATTGACCGCTATTAAGCGGTCCCTAGGAGAAAATCATGAAACATAGTCGTTATTTTCGTGCTTGCGCCAGTGTCATTTTGATCATCGCGAGTGTACAACTGGCTGCCTGTAAGCAGAACGCCAGCGAGGTATTGACCGAACCGGATGGGCCAGTCAAGATTGAGCGTATGGGGGGAACTGATCCCACCAAAGTGACTCTCACTGAAGATGCAGCAAAACGGCTCGACGTTCAGACGGCTGCGGTACGTGAGGAAGAAATCAACGGGGCCAAACACAAGGTCATCCCCTACGCTGCCATTTTGTATGACACCGATGGCACTACGTGGACCTATACCAACCCTGAGCCATTTGTCTACGTACGGCATCCGATAAAAGTCGATTCTATTAAAGGCAATGACGCGATCTTGAGCGATGACCTGCCGGCCGGCACGACAGTGGTGATCGTCGGTGCGGCAGAGCTTTATGGCTCCGAGACTGAATTTTCCGAAGAATAAACTCTGACGACCCATACCTGGAGGGTTCAGCCATGATACGTTGGATTGTTGGGACCAGTCTGAAATTTCGTTATATTGTGCTTGCCATTGCCGCTGCCATGATGCTATTTGGCACCCTGCAATTAAGCAATTCCGCGGTGGATGTCTTTCCGGAGTTCGCCCCACCCCGGGTCGAGATTCAAACCCCGTGCCTCGGTCTATCGGCCGAGGAAGTCGAATCGCTTGTCAGTGTACCGCTCGAGCAGGCGCTGAACGGCGTGGATGGGCTTGATGTGATGCGCTCGAAGTCGATCAACGACCTGTCGTCGATCGAGCTGCTCTTCAAGCCGGGTACCGATATCATTCATGCTCGACAGTTGGTACAGGAGCGTCTGGCGACTGTGATCTCTACGCTGCCCACCTGGGCTGCCCCGCCAGTAATGATGCCGCCGGTTTCCTCAACCGGACGTTTCATGAAGATCGGTATGACTTCCAAAACCTCATCGCTGATGGATATGTCGATGATGGCATACTGGACCATTAGATCGCGCCTGTTGCGTGTGCCCGGTGTGGCCAATGTCGCCATCTGGGGCGAGCGCATCAAGATTCCACAGGTCCAGGTCGATCCGAAGCGCATGAGCGAGCACGGCATCACACTTGATGAGGTCATGCAAGTCACTGCTGATGCGCTGGATGTGGGGATTCTGCAGTTTTCAAATGGAGCCGTCATTGGCACCGGTGGGTTCATCGACACCGCCAACCAACGGCTTGGTATCCATCCAGTCACACCGATTATTTCTGCCGGGGATCTAGGCAAAGTCAGCATCAACGACAAGAAAAAGAGCGACGGCACCCCGTTGGCACTGAGCGATGTGGCCAATGTGGTGGAAGAAACCTGGCCCCTCATCGGCGATGCAGTCATCAACGATGGCCCCGGCCTGATGTTAGTGGTCGAAAAGTATCCCTGGGCCAACACCCTCGAAGCGACCCATGGCGTGGAGGCCGCGCTAGATGAATTGCGCCCCGGTCTGCCCGGCATTGAGATGGACTCGACCATCTTCCGGCCAGCCGACTTTATCCAGGTGGCGCTCGACAACCTGACCTCCGCCCTGCTGATTGGTTGCATTCTCGTCATGATAGTGTTGGCGGCCTTTCTGTTTGAGTGGCGCACCGCATTGATCAGCCTGATCGCGATTCCGCTGTCGCTGATGGCGGGGTGGATGGTGCTGTATGCGCGCGGAGCCACACTCAACACCATGATCATGGCCGGCATGGTCATCGCTATCGGTGTTGTCGTTGACGATGCCATTATCGATGTCGAAAACATCGTGCGAAGACTGCGCCAGTATCGCCAGGAAGGCAGCTCAAAATCGACCGCCAGCATCATTCTTGAAGCCTCGCTGGAAGTGCGCCAGGCCATCATTCATGCCACCTTGATCGATGCGGTGGTGCTGCTGCCCATCTTCTTTATCGGTGGATTGTCGGGTGCGTTCTTTCAACCGCTGGCGGTGTCGTATGGGCTGGCGGTGCTGGCCTCCATGCTGGTGGCGCTGACAGTCACACCGGCACTGTGCCTAATATTGCTGGCCAATGCCAAGATCGAACGACACAACCCGCCGCTGGTGGTCTGGTTGCGGCGAATCTACGAGCCGGTGCTGGCGAGCATTATTCGCAGACCCGCACCGGTCTTTATTGCCACCGGTGTCTTCATCGCGGTGGGTGTAGCAGTGCTGCCGCTGTTGGGTGAATCGCTCTTCCCTGAGTTCAAAGAGCGCGATTTCTTGATGCACTGGATTACCAAACCCGGTACCTCAGTGATTGAGGAACGCCGGATCGTCTCGCGGGTCAGCGCTGAACTACGCGCCATACCGGGGGTGCGCA
Organism: Chloroflexota bacterium; assembly: GCA_031392845.1. GTDB lineage: Bacteria > Chloroflexota > Anaerolineae > J036 > Brachytrichaceae > JANMVQ01. The sequence goes on along the minus strand of JANMVQ010000014.1, from coordinate 10,558 downwards.
ACTTCGGTTCGCACATTGGGCAGGCATTGTTAGCGGACGAGATCAATGGCGTTAACTTCGGTGAAAACTGGATTAGCATCGAGCCAAGTGCCAACTATGAAGAGACGGTGTCCAAGATTGAAGAAGTGATCAACGGCTATCCCGGACTGTTCCACAATGTCGAAACGTATCTTAATGAACGGATTGACGAAGTATTAACAGGATCGAGCGAAACCTTTGTCGTCCGTATCTACGGCCCGGATCTAAAAGGTATACATAGCAAAGCAGATGAAATCGAGCAGGCTCTTAAGCCCATCGAGGGAATTGTTGACCTGCATGTGCAGCTTCAATCCGAAGTGCCGCAAATCCAGGTCGAAGTCAAGCTGGCGGAGGCCCAACGCCTCGGCCTCAAGCCCGGTGATGTCCGGCGGGCAGCGGGAACATTGCTCTCCGGCGAGGAAGTCGGCGATCTTTTTAGAAATGGGAAAGCCTACGATGTAAATGTATGGAGCACCCCGGAGACCCGTAGCAGCGTATCGAGTGTAAAGGAATTGCTGATAGACACACCCGACGGCGGACATGTTCGCTTGGGAGATGTGGCCGATGTCCGCATTGCACCCGCCCAAAGCGTGATCTATCGCGAAAACGCCTCACGCCGGATTGATGTTGGGGCGAATGTCAAGGGAGCCGATCTGGGTGCAGTGATGACCGAGGTGAACAGTCGCCTTGAGAAAATCGACCTCCCGTTGGGGTATCACGTTGAAGTGCTGGGTGAGTACGCCGAGCGACAAGCCGCTCAGAATCGGCTGCTGATCTTTGCGATTGCCGCCATCATCGGTGTATTCGCCATTCTGCTGGAGTCATTCGGGAATGGCCGATTGGCCGTGCTGGGTTTCTTGACGTTGCCCTCGGCCCTGGTCGGTGGATTACTGGCGGCCTATTTCAACGGCGATGTCATATCTCTGGGGTCGCTGGTGGGATTTCTGACGGTGTTTGGCATCGCAGCACGCAACAAAATCATGTTAATCAACCACTATCAGCACATGGAGCGAGTTGAGGGCGCGACCTTTGGCCCCGAGATGGTGCTACGTGGCGCTAGCGAGCGACTCTCACCAATTTTGATGACGGCCCTAGCAACTGGGCTGGCATTAGTACCGTTGGTGGTCACCGGCAATGAACCAGGCCATGAGATCGAGTACCCCATGGCGGTGGTGATTCTGGGTGGTCTGATCACCTCAACCTTACTCAATCTGTTCGTCGTGCCCAGTTTGTATCTGCGCTTTGGGAAAGGTAAGTATGCGCCTCACACCGTGGCGACGCCACCCAGGCGAGATGGCATACAAGGGGAATTCGCAACATGATACGCAGCACGGGTTCAAGGTTTGCGCTTACGCTCGTCATTATGCTGGCTGGCTGCGCACAAATGACTCTCTTTGCGCCAACCACAAAGCAGCCATCCGCCGGGATAGACCCTGAACGCAAGGTGACGGTTAAAAAAGGCAACATTGACGGCAAAGTGATCGCGCCGGGTAAGCTGATCGCACAAGCCAATGCGACCGTAGTCTTCCCAGTGTCGAGTCAGGTTCTCACCGTCACGGTAAAGGAAGGCGATATGGTGCAGGCGGGGCAAACGCTTGCGATACTCGACACAACCGAACTTGAGATGGCCGCGCAGCAAGCACAGACAAGCTATTTGGGTGCGCTGGCGGCGTATAGCCTGACACTCCAGGGACCCAACCCAGCGGCAGTAAAGGCGGCCAGAACAGCACTCGCCGCCGCGCAAGCCAGCTATACCGATCTTCAAAGTGTCCCAAGCCCAAATGAGACGGCCGGGCTAAAGGCAGCCCTGGCCAATGCAGAGGCAGCGCTGCGCAGTGCCCAAAGCGCCTATGACCAAGTGCATAGAGAGAATCCCGCTGGGATTGGCGCGGCACCTGAGGCACTTGCGCTTGAACAGGCCACAAACAACTACACCGCTGCCAAAGCGGCGTATGAGCGCGTGTTTGAAAAAGCCAAGCCGGGTGTCACAGCCAGCCTGGCATCTCAAGTTGCAACTGCGCGAGCCAACCTGGACGCGTTGTTAACCAGCGTGGTCACGGAGACTGTTATACAAGCAAAATCTAGGGCCGATCTGTCATATCTTCAGTGGCAGCAGGCCGAGCAGCTATTGCGAAAAGCCCCGGTTGTTGCGCCGATTGATGGCATGGTGATATCCATTGGTTTTCGTAAAGGCGACCTCGTGGCAGCCGGAACGCGGGCACTAGACATCTCCGATTTTGCCAGCCCAATCTTCGAGGCGAGTGTGGACGAAGCCGATTTCGGCGGTGTACGAATTGGTCAGGAAGCCGACATCACGGTGCAGGCTTTCCCAGATCAAGTCTTTACGGCAACGGTTCGAGCTGTTGCACCCATTGGGTCTTCCAATTCAAATGTAGTGACGTTTAAGGTGCTTATGGGTATGGGTGGAGGCACCGGCGCACGCCCCGGTGAAGGTATGGCACTGTTGCCCGGGATGAGCGGCAAATGTGAATTGGTTATTGCCTCGGCCAGCGATGTCATCGTCATCTCAACCAGTCTGATGGCAAGCGACCCTGACACCGGCGAATACACGGTGCAGCGAATACTTGCTGGCGATAAAGTCGAAACCGTAAAAGTCACAACAGGTATTCAAGATGATACTGAGACCGAAATCACAGACGGGTTGCAAGAAGGCGATGTGTTGTTAATGCCAAAAGTCGAAGGCGAGGCAGGTAGCGCAGTGAATGCTGCACCCACACCGTCGATCGAGATTCTTCCTGCAGGAGGTGTAGGCGGAGGAGCGCCATGATCACACTTGTCAATATCTCCAAAACCTACAAAATGGGCACCAATACGGTGCAGGCACTGGATGATGTCAGCCTGACCATCAACGACGGAGAATACATTGCCATCATCGGCCCATCCGGCAGTGGAAAGAGCACGTTGATGAATATATTGGGTTGTCTCGACAATCCAAGCAGCGGCGAATATCTGTTGAATGGACAGTCCGTGAGCAAACTCAGTGATGATCGTCTGGCCGATGTGCGCAACAAAAACATCGGCTTTGTGTTTCAGAACTTTAATTTGCTGCCTCGTGCAACAGCGTTGCGCAATGTGGAGCTGCCGCTACGCTATGGCGGTTTTGGCGGGCGAGTTCGCAATGAGCGGAGCAAAGAAGCTTTGCAAGCCGTGGGCCTGGGAGAGCGCATGCATCACAAACCCGTCGAATTGTCCGGAGGCCAACAACAGCGCGTCGCTATCGCGCGCGCCCTGGTCACCCGGCCCGGCATCTTGTTGGCCGATGAACCCACCGGTGCTTTGGACAGCAAGACTGGGGTTGAGATTTTGGCGTTGTTTGAACAGTTACAACGTGAGAGCGTCATTACAATCATTCTGGTCACGCACGATCAAAACGTGGCTCATCACGCCCGTCGCATCATCGCCATCCGCGACGGCAAGATTGAGAGTGACACAATCAACAACACAGCCTTTTCGGGAAGCGCACCATGAATCTGTTTGAAACCATTCGCACTGCCCTTGAAAGCTTGTCTTCAAACAAGCTGCGCACGCTGTTGACGATGCTCGGCGTCATTATCGGCGTTGCGTCCGTCGTTGCGTTGTTGTCCATCGGCGCGGGTGTGTCCGGCCTCATCAGCGACAGCATCAAAGGCATTGGAACCAATGTGCTGACGATCCAAATTGATGAGCGCATGCCAACAGCGCGCCTGACCAATGCCGATGTCCAGGCGCTGTCTGATTCGTCTCGTGTGCCTGGACTAACACGGGTCGTGCCAGAGTTAGGCGTCAAGCAAATCACATCAGCGGGTCACGAGTATATTGATAAAGATGTGAACGGCACAACACCAGCATTTTTCGTGTTGCGAAACATAAAGATGAAAGAGGGCGCACCTTTTACGCTGGCCGATGTTAAGCTACAACGTCGCGTGATTGTCTTAGGGGCTTTCGCTGCTGATTCTTTGTTTGGCGATGCCGACGCAGTAGGTGAAACTGTCCTGGTGGGCACGGTTCCATTTACAGTGATTGGGGTGGCCCAAGAAAAAGGTGGCTTGGCCAACGACACGATTGACGACGCCATGTGGGTGCCTCTCTCCGTAGCACAGGAAAAACTGTATGTTGCACAACGCTCCAGCCTGACAACGCTCACCAGTATTTATGTCGAAGTCAAAGACGTCAAAACGATTAACACGCTGATGGTCAAGATGGCCGATGTGATACGCAGAGAGCATGCGCTTCTGGCAGGTGAGCCGAACGATTTTCGCATCTTGAACCAGACCGCGCTGGTGAGCACATTGGACACGGTTGTAAACGCATTAACGGCTTTTCTGGGAACTATCGGCGCGATTTCGCTCATTGTTGGCGGCATCGGCATCATGAACATCATGCTGGTGAGCGTGACCGAGCGCACGCGCGAGATTGGTGTGCGCAAGGCGCTGGGTGCCAGGCGAGCCAACATCCTCATGCAATTTTTGGTCGAAGCGCTGATGGTAAGCGGTTTGGCAGGAGTACTGGGTATCGGGTTAGGGGTTGCCTCATCACAACTTCTAGCGCATGTGCAGGCGTATCTAACACCTCAAGTGCAGCCCACGACAATCATCGTTGCCTTCGGGGTGTCTATGCTGACTGGGGTCATCTTCGGCATGTATCCCGCTTGGCGTGCCAGCCGCCTGGTACCTGTGGAAGCACTTAGATACGAATAGCAATTATTTATACAAGGAGATATGCAAGATGTCGAAGATTCTGAAGCAGAAAATTACACGACGTGGTTTCTTAAAGGCGAGTGGACTGATTGCCGGGATTTCGCTGTTGGCTGCCTGTGGTGATAGCACCTCTAGTCCACCTCAGCCTGCCGCAACCAACGCTGAGCCTAAACCAACTCAGCCTGTCGCAGATAACCCAACGCCCGACCCAGACGAGACGGTGGTGCCCACCGCTGATCCCAATAAGCCCGCTCAGCCCGAAGCGGCGGGTACCGTGTTGCTCGAAATCGGCACGGCAGCTGGGGCTAAAGAATTCAAGTATGACAAACCAGCGCTGGAAGCTCCGGTGGGATCCAAGATCAAGCTTAAGTTCACCAACAACACGGACAAGAAGGACGAAGTGGGCCACAACTGGGTGTTGGTGAAGCCCGGCCAGGAAGCTAGCGTGATCGCGCATGCCAAAACGGCTGGAGACGGCAAAGACTGGCTGGATGTGAAGGACCCAGGCATCATCGCGTACACCCAACTGATTGAAGGAAATAAAAGCGATACGATCACGTTCGATTCACCCGCTCCCGGAAGTTACACCTATTTGAGCACTTTCCCAGAGCAATACGTGGGTGGCATGAAAGGCACACTCACAATTAAATAACCACAAGGAATTTGAAATGCGACATATTCAAGCCCGCGCGATAACGGCTGCATTGTTTCTAGCGATTTCTACTTCGGCATGCGGGGCTGCTTCGGTTGCGCCGACAAACCCGCCCGCAGTTGCGCCGACCACAGCCCCTGCCAGCACGGCCGTGCCTGTCGCACCCGTGCCAACTGCAACAACAGCACCAACCGCCACAACAGCTTCAGAGTCAAAAACATCACAGAAAGACTACGAAGATTTTGATATCAAGAATTTTGATCCGGCAAGTTCAACCATTATCAACAATGAATGGTTCCCCATGAAGCCCGGCACTCAGTTTGTCTACGAAGGCGTGACGGACGAAGGCGGTAAATCAGTGCCGCATAAGACCATATTCACCATCACGGATTTGACGAAAGTCATCGAAGGCGTGCGCACGGTTGTGATTTGGGATCAGGATTTGAATGAGGGGCAACTGGTAGAAGCCGAACTGGCGCTGTTTGCGCAGGCCAAGGACGGCAACATTTGGCACTTTGGCCAATATCCGGAAGTCTACGAAAAAGGGAAATTGGTCGATACACCTGCCTGGGTCGCTGGTATCGAAGACGCTCGACCCGGAATCACAATTAAGGCAATCCCCCATTTAGGCGGACCAGACTACTCACAGGGTTTGGGTCCAGCGGTCAAGTGGACTGATCGTGCCCGGGTTATCCAGGCCGGTCAAGAGACCTGCGTGCCCATAAAGTGTTACAAAGATGTGATCGTAACCGAGGAGACCAGCCTGCAAGAAGTGGGTGCTTTCCAACTCAAATATTATGCGCGTGGGGTTGGCACTGTCCGGGTCGATTGGAAAGGTCCGGATGAAAGCAAAGAGCGGATGGAATTGACAAACATCGTTCAGCTCGATGCAGCCGGTCTGGAGCAGGTGCGGACAGAGGCATTGAAACTGGAGAAGCGCGCCTACGAAAACAGCAAAGAAGTGTATGGCAAGACGGCCCCGGCGGAGCTGCCAACCGGTGCATCGGCGGACGCCAATCCAGCCGCAGCAGAAGCCACTGTCGTTGGCAACAGCACGCCCAAAAGCCTAGTGACGATCGAGGCGCAGGTCGAAGACATCATGGATGTGGTGCCCGGCGGCGATTGGGCCAAGGTGGGCGAAGACCTCGCCGAAATCGACACTGCCTGGGGCAGCTATCAGAAACAAGCCGCAAAAGACGGCGCGCCGCAAGCGCTGCAAGATGGCTTTGGCAAAACACTGGCGCTATTAAAAACAGCTGCCACCACCAAAGCTGCCCCTGCGACTCTGCAATCCGCTAATGACCTGAGTGCTATTGTGGTCGACTTGTATGACACGTATCACCCGGCCGAGCCAACCGATTTGGGACGGCTGGATGTATTGGAGCGACAAGTCATTCTCGATGTGGACAATAAGGACTTTGCTACCGCCACGAACACCCTCGCCAAAGTAACCGCCACCTGGGAGCGGGTGAAGCCATTTATGTTGGCTCATAATGCCGCAGAGGTTGCCGCGCAGTTTGAGAAGAGTCTGGTCGTGCAAGCAGCCGGGTTGAAAGCACAGGATGGCAGCGCGGTAAAGACTGAGGCACTGAACGCTTTAGAGATCGTAGATGCTCTGGAGAAGGCGGCAGCATGAGCACGAAAATTACCTTGTAGATTGTGTTGGGCGTCGTTTTGTGCTGCGCAATCGCATTGAATACACGACCCGCCATCGCAGAGGAAGAACCGCAGTAATTCCAAATTCGGACTTGTAGCATTAAATCAGACTCCTTTTGGACACGGACAGACACCGAAGAACACGGATTGAGCGCTATATGTCTCGCAATTTCCAAATCAGTCCGTGTCTGTCCGTGTTCGTCCGTGTCCAAAAATCTGAATTTGGAATTGCTGGAAGAACTGCCGCCGATCGATGACGAATCCGAAGAACCTACGGTGATCGGCGGTGTACGTGGCATTGCTTTTGCCGATCTCAACGCAAATGGTGTCTTTGATAGCGCAACCGGCGAATATCCACTCGGTTGGGCCTACTTCAAACTGGCCGGTGCGTGTGGCAACCAAGCATGCAGAAACAGCGGAGGACTAGAGTAACGTGCGCAGATCTAGCGAACCAAGCAGGTTTAGTTCGAAGCGAAACAGATCATCACGGGCCTGGGCACACTAATTTCATGCCCGGTGGCATGCAACAGGCCCGTCTGTGGGTCAATCTGGAATGCCACGATATTGTCACTCCGCTCATTGGCGACATATAACAGCTGACCACTAGGGTCGATGGCGAAGTTGCGCGGCCACTTGCCCCCTACCGACTCGTGTGCAATGAATGTGAGCGCACCCTGTTCGTCAATAGCAAAGATAGCGATGCTTTCATGTCCACGATTGCTGCCATATAGAAATTTGCCATTCGGATGCACATGGATGTCTGCGCAATAGCTTACGTCCGTGTAACCGACAGGCAACGTTGAGATCACCTGTTTAGTGGTCAACCCACCCCACTTGGCGTGATAGTCAAATGCGGTAATCGTATTGTTGAGTTCATTAATCACATATACATGCTTGCCATCAGGATGAAAGGCCAAATGGCGCGGGCCTGACCCAAGGTCGAGCTGGGCAAAGGGGACTGGATTGGGCGACAACTTGCCGGGGGGTTCATCCAGCCGATAGATCATGACCCGATCTATCCCCAGATCGCACACCAACAAGAAACGTCCACTCGGGTCGATATTCACTGAGTGCGCATGCGGGCCGTCCTGGCGCGCACTATCTGGATTGGGGTTGATGTGCTGAACCCGATCACTGCACGCGGCCAACCCACCCTCAGGCTGCACCGGATAGACCAGCACATTGCCACTGCCATAGTTGGCGGCGTAGACGAATTGTCCATGTTGATCTACGGCCACATGGCACGGGGCACTCCCTTCCGCCGGTTGTGCATTCAGCAAGCGCAGTAACCCCGTGGCGGGGTCAATCGCAAACGCGCTGACCAGCGCTTTGTCCGCACCCACTTCGGTGGTGGCATATAGATAACGTTTGTTGGGCGCGATGACCAGGAATGAAGGATTGGTCGTCTCGGCCACCCCAAGCCACTCCCATTGACCCTTATTGGTGTTCACTTGATATATCTGAATACCCTTGCTACTCGTATCGGTATACGTGCCCACATACACCCGCTGAGAAATCTGGTTTGTCATGGTGGTGATTATCCAACCAATAGGCGGATTGCATACAATCCACTTCATGAAATCAAACCCAAGCGCACTACTCAAGAAGCTCAACCTGAAGGCTAGGAATGCGGGTGCCTGCAGTGGCCCAGGGCAATGGCTCAACAGCACTGGTGATTGGATTAAAAGCCTCAACCCTGCCACAGGCGAGGTGATTGCCAATGTGCAGAGCAGCGATACAGCGACCTACGAGCAAGTGATCGCATCAGCACAAACGGCCTTTACCCACTGGCGTCTGCTACCCGCTCCTAAGCGCGGTGATGTAGTGCGTGACCTAGGGAATCTGTTGCGTGAATACAAAGAACCCTTGGGGGAACTGGTTGCCCTGGAGATGGGCAAGATCCGGGCCGAGGGATTGGGTGAGGTGCAGGAGATGATCGACATCTGCGACTTTGCTGTGGGCCTGAGCCGCCAACTATACGGCCTGACGATGCACAGCGAACGGCCCACCCACCGCATGTATGAGCAATGGCACCCGCTCGGCCCAATTGGGATCATCACCGCCTTTAACTTCCCGGTCGCGGTATGGAGTTGGAACGCCGCCATTGCCGCTATCTGCGGCAACACCTGTGTGTGGAAGCCCAGCGAGCTGACCCCACTCACGGCCATCGCCACCCAACACCTGGCCAATCGGGTCATGGCCGATCACGGCATCACCGGCATATTCAACTTGGCCATTGGAGAGGGTGCAGTGATCGGCCAAAGAATGAGCGAAGATGCGCGCCTGCCACTCATCTCATTTACTGGCAGCACCCGCACTGGGCGTAAGGTCGCCCAAACCGTGGCAGGTCGACTAGGCAAAAGCATCTTAGAGTTAGGCGGCAACAATGCCATCATCGTCACTGAGCAGGCCGACTTAGATTTGGCCGTGCGCGCCATTGTATTCGGAGCGGTCGGCACCGCCGGGCAACGCTGCACCAGCACCCGCCGCATCATTGCCCACCACAAGATATCCAAGGCGCTGACCGATCGCCTGGTGAAAGCATATGCCAGTGTGCCTATTGGCGACCCATTAGATAACAAAACCTTGGTTGGCCCATTGGTCACCCCAGAAGCCGTCAATAAGATGTTGAGCGCCATCGCTCAGGCCCAGGCACAAGGGGGCAAGGTGCTGGTGGGCGGTCATGCGCGTGCCGACATGGGACCCAATTTTGTCGAACCCACTATCATGCTGATGCCCAAACAAATCGATATTGTGTGCGAGGAAACCTTTGCGCCCATCCTCTATCTAATGACCTACACCACGCTGGATGAGGCGATTGCCATGCACAACGGGGTGTCCCAGGGCCTGAGCAGCGCCATCTTCACCGACAGTCTGCGTCAGGCTGAACTGTTCTTATCCCATGTAGGAAGCGACTGCGGGATCGCCAATGTCAATATCGGCACCAGCGGAGCAGAAATTGGAGGTGCCTTCGGCGGAGAGAAAGACACTGGGGGTGGTCGTGAGAGTGGCAGCGACGCTTGGAAAGCCTATATGCGTCGCCAGACCAATACCATTAACTGGGGCAAAGACTTGCCACTAGCGCAGGGAATTCAGTTTGGTTAGACAGCCTCTGCTGCCCGCAGCGCATTCAAACGGTTCCACAGGCTCACGCTGACTGCCGCGAGAATTACGAAGAACGTAATGTAGCATATGCCAAAATGCGTGGCCCGGCCTCCCATAGCGCAGCGACAAGACCGCCATAAGGAACGTCTGGGATGCGAATATCGAGCACAAGCAGGGTAATGACGATGGCAAACACGCCATCGCTAAAGGCTTCAAGCCGGGTAGTGCGCATAGCCTCGGATTATCTTACAAATGGCGGCAATGCCTGCGGGCATGTCTAAGGCAGCGCGCAATAATAACTTGACCATTACGACTGCCTTGGCTTGATTACATAGTTCCACTCTCCATGGAACTTGTCAGGAATTAGCCGAACTTTCGAGAGCTCTTTGTCGGTTACCTTAATATCTTTTTCATACAGTGCTACATCGAG
>JANMVQ010000561.1:0-3957 GCA_031392845.1 Chloroflexota bacterium | reverse complement strand
CCGGGGTTAGAACCTGTTCCTTCGTCTTGCGTACGATGTTATCGACCAAATGTAAGCTCCTTTGCCAAAACAGAACTGTGTAAGTTTAATGATTAACTATCACACGTTGCTTTTCATACAAATTTTGCAATTTGCCCAACTGTCACTTTTACCCTAGACGCATTAGAAGCTGGATTTCTTATTTTCCAAAAATGAAGTGTGTCTGGTGACCATTTGTGTATAAGCTTAACGCGAATTTTGTCGAACTGCTGGCCCAGCAACATGTGTTTACCGATGTTGTCCCTACTAAAACGCCTTATTTCAACGCCTTTATAATGTACCTTATGAGCATCATTGATCCGCCATAAGCATGAAAACACTGCGCGCATTTAATAGGACAATGTCCCCAATGTCCCCAATCGGATCAATGATCTACCACTAACAATTGGGCTGGAGAGTTCACCTTCAGTTTTGACATACCAAAATGCCGTATTGCGACGGCTTCTGCATCGATCGCAAGTCGTTTTAACTTGCTGGTTTTATTTAGCTCACCTGTCATGGGGTTGTCCTTTGGCCAACTGACCAGAGCAATCAAGAGAAGATTCATGCTAACTGAAGTTTATTCGAATCAGGCGGAGCGCCTGCAAACTGAGATCAACCGACGACGAACATTTGCCATCATCTCGCATCCGGATGCTGGTAAAACGACACTCACCGAAAAATTGTTGCTTTATTCCGGTGCAGTAGAAGAAGCAGGGTCAGTGCGCGCCCGTAAGAGTCAGCGTAGCGTGACATCGGATTGGATGGCTATGGAGCGTGAGCGTGGCATCTCTATTACCTCAACAGCGCTTCAATTTTCGCATCAGGGCTGCGTTTTTAATCTACTAGATACACCTGGCCACCAGGACTTTAGCGAAGATACCTACCGCACCCTGATGGCTGTCGATAGCGCGGTGATGGTGCTGGATAGCGCGAAAGGCATTGAACCTCAAACCCGCAAGTTGTTTGAGGTGTGTCGGCAGCGGCGTTTGCCTATTCTGACGTTCATCAATAAGCTGGATCAGGATGGCCGTGAGCCACTTGAGTTGTTGGATGAGATCGAACGCACTCTTCACATTCGCGTATCACCTATGAACTGGCCTGTCGGACATGGCGTGCGGTTTCAAGGTGTCTATGACTTGAGGCAGAAGTCCGTATTGTTATTCGAGCGAACGGCACGCGGCAAGTTTCGCGCACCCGTTCATGTTTCAGATCTGGGCGATCCGCTGCTGGTCGGCATGATTGGCCAACCTGCCCATGAGCAGTTGTGTGAGGATGTTGATCTTCTCGATGGGGCTGGTTCGCCCTTTCAGAAAGAACACTTTCTTGCTGGCGACTTGACGCCGGTTTTCTTTGGCAGTGCTCTAAATAACTTCGGCGTGGAACCTTTCCTACAAGCGTTGATTGAGCTGGCTCCACCCCCGCTTCCCAGAGAGAGCGATATGGGTCAGATTGCACCCAACAGTGAAACATTTAGCGGGTTTGTCTTCAAGATTCAGGCAAATATGGACCCACTGCATCGTGACACGATGGCATTCCTGCGAATCTGCTCTGGAACGTTCGCGAAAGACATGTTGGTCCATCACCCCCGCTTGAATCGCACCATTCGCATGTCGCGCCCACACCGGCTGTTTGCCCGTGCCCGGGAAACGGTCGATGAGGCCTTCCCTGGAGATGTGATCGGCTTGAGCAACCCAGGCGTATTCACCATAGGCGATACGGTCTGTGTGGGTTCTACGTTACAGTTTGCACGTATGCCGCCCTTTCAACCTGAACGCTTTGCCGTTTTAAGAAATGCGAATGTTGACAAGTACAAGCAATTTAATAAGGGTGTCGAACAGCTCCGCGATGAGGGTGTCGTGCAAGTATGGTACGCCGTTGATGAGATGCGACGCGAGCCGATACTAGCAGTCATAGGCGAGTTGCAGTTCGATGTCGTGCAAGCCAGATTGACAGCGGAATACGGTGTTAAGACTATTGTGGATCACTTGTCATACAAAATCGCATGCTGGGTCACAGGTGACGAAGCCGACATGCGTGCGGCGCGCTGGCCGACCGAGAGTTTGCGGGTATGGGATGGGCGCAAACAGTTCGTGCTGTTGTGTGACTCGGTCTGGCAACTCAAATACTCGATCAAGGAGCACCCACACTTGCGATTCAGCGATGTTGCAGGCAAACCCATCGAACAAATTATTGATCGATGAGCGAAATACAATCGCTCTTTTTTGTCGTTTATCCCCATCATTCCTAAGCACCCTTCACAACCGCCAGCGCCTGCTCCAAATCCGCAATGATGTCCTCAGCTTCTTCGATCCCCACCGACAGCCGCAGCATGCCCTCGGTGATGCCCTGTGCGCGCAAATCATCGGCGCTGACATCACGGTGCGATGAGACGGGCGGGTAAGTAATCAACGTATACACATCGCCCAGGCTGGTTGCAGGAAGAACCAGTTTTAATGCATCCATAAACTGAAAGACCTGTTCACGGGCGGCGTTGCGCAGCTCAAAGGTGACGAGCGCCCCGAACATGCCGCAGTAGTTCAGCGCGGCAAACTTGTGCTGGGCATGGCTGGCCAGCCCGGGGTAAATCACCCGCGCCACACCCGGGTGTTTTTCCAAACGTTGCGCCACCCGCATGGCATTGCTACATTGCTGCTTCATTCTTAGCGACAGCGTCTTTAACCCGCGCGAGATCTGGCGTGCCTCGAATGGCCCCAGCAGCATACCCAGTTGACGACAATAGGCGCGTGCCGTGTTCAGCATAAAACCAGTGCGTGCCACCACGATACCGCCCGATACATCGGCATGGCCGCTCAGATACTTGGTGGCGCTGTGTACCACGATGTCTGCGCCTTGCTCCAGCGGCAAATGGGCGATAGGTGTGGTGAGTGTGGCGTCTACCACCAGTCGTGCGCCTGCCGCGTGGGTTAGCTTCGCCAGCCGTTCAATCTCGGCCATTTTCAAGAGTGGGTTTGAGAGCGATTCGATCAAGACAATATCCGGCTCATGTTCGTTGAGCGCGGCCTCAAACCCGGCGAAGTCCGTCACATCAAAATAGCTAAGGCCCACGTTTTGTGCATGAAAGAAGCGTTTCATTAATGCATGGGTCGAGCCGTATAGGTCTTTCGACGCCAAAATATGGCGTGGATGTGGATCGCTCTCGCCGGTCGGTGTGCCGGCAGCCAGTAACGCCAGATACAGCGCCGCCATGCCCGACGCGCAAGCCACGGCCCCCCGGCCGCCCTCAGCACTAGCCATCGCCTTCTCCAACGCTTCGACAGTTGGGTTGTTGTAGCGGGTATAGATAAATTCCGACTCGCCGTTTTCGGCTCGCTCAAAGGCTGCATCCAGGTCGACCGAGCGTGGATGCACAAACGTGGCCGAGGTGTAGATCGGTAGCGAGGTCGGCGTGACCCGCAGGTTGCCATTAGCATCGCTGCGTTCGTGTTCACCCACATGGATCAAGCGAGTCGCTAACGCGTAATTTTGTTCTGTGCTCATGTTTAATCACTCTTCGAAAGCTGCCTGAATACCTTTGACTTTTGATTTAGCCGCGAATCACGCCAATCTCCACTAATAAATTGGCGGAGATTGGCGTGATTCGCGGATAAGACTTTAGATAACTAGGAATCGCATCACAAACAAAAAAGCCCTCTCACGTAACATGAGAGGGCACCAGATGCAAGGTAGCGCGTCTCTCATCTTCCAGTCGCCCGTTTTTGCTTGTCTTGCGGGCACTGGCGGAATTGGCACCTTGTCTGAACATCAACGTATCGACATGCGTTGCGTTCTGGTTGCCGAGGTTTCAGTGACAACTCCGTCAGCTAAAGCTAGACGGCTTCTTTCGGTCTAAGCCGAAAACCTTGTCGTCCCAAGGTCAGTATGTTTAGTGCGGCGTTGTGGTCTCTATCGAGGACACAACCGCAAGTGCAACTATGA
>JANMVQ010000538.1:0-7010 GCA_031392845.1 Chloroflexota bacterium | reverse complement strand
TTTTTGAGAAGATACCCCCGCGAGGACAAAAAAATGACCCCCGAAGAGCAACCCGGCAACAGCGTGGTCGACCCAGAAGTAAAACCGTAAAAAGAACGGCGGCAATACAATGCGGAATACCGACGTCGGATATTGAAAGAGCAGCAATTCCAAATTCAAACTCTTTCCACTCAAATCGGCGTAATATTGGGCTTTGTCGGACATAAGAGCTGTCTTATTCGGCGATTTTTCTGCGATCATTGCAACGAATGCACAAAAAGAGCCAGTAAGTTTGCGCTTCAAAAGCGGGGAATTTTTGAATTTGGAATTGCTGCAACAAAGGTCATGGCTACACGTGCGGTTAACTGCGGGGCGATCAGAGTATTTTTAGTCATACCCTAATCGTAAACGACGCTCCTGACAGCGTTGTGTCAGGAGAAAATTGGCTACCGAGAAGACTGCCAATTCCTGTTACGTGCAATAATAGTGAAATCACCAAAATGCACAGCACATTTGAGCCTGACCCCATCGATTTTCAGCAACTGGAACTGCTCGCCCACGTTCCACCTGAACGCCGTGCGTTAGCAATGATGGAAACCGCAGATTGGGTGTTGGCGGGCATCCGCGGCGCAATGCACCGACGTTTTCCCGAATGGTCGCAACGCGAACTCAATCTGCGTGTGCTGGCCTATGTCACTCCGCTGCGAGGCATTACAGTTGAGGAATTACTGCGTCGCATATCTGACCATGAATCAAATTAGCTTTTACGTTGAAGTAGTTCGAGCGTTGGACCAGATTGGTGCCCCTTACATGATCGTAGGTGCTTTTGGGGCATCGAGTTATGGTCTATATCGTGCTACGTATGACGTGGATATCATCGTTGATCTGAGAGAGGAGCATTTTGAACTATTGGCCGCTCACTTTTTACCGCCACGTTACTATGCTGATCCAGACCAGATGCGCGAGGGGATGGACTTAGGCATCATGTTCAATCTAATTGACACAGAGCGCGGGACAAAAGCCGATCTTGTGCCATTGTCGCGAGAGCAAGATTATCGTGAGGCATTCGAGAATCGAATTCGCCGCACTTTTCAAAACGAGCAAGGCAATACGTTTGAAGCTTGGTGTGCTCGCCCTGAAGATATCATTGTTGGCAAGTTGATGGCTTGGAAAGAAGGTCAATTTGCAAAGCATCCCAATGACATATTTGTAATGCTCCAATTTGATTTTTCAGGGCTGAGTGATGTGCAAATCGATGTAACGTACGTAACCATGCGCGCCGTTCAGATAGGTGATGATGTGAATACCCTGTGGCAAGGTCTTGTGATCAAAGCCCATTCTGCAAGCGCAGACTAGCGACACCGGCGTTCAGGCCTAGTACTATTAAGCGCAATTGAGCAGCATGCGCTCAGCTTCCGCTCGAATGAGCTGTCGCAGCGCCAGTGGCTCCAGCGGCTCGGCATCCCCGCCCCAACCGAGCAGCCAGAACTTGATCTCATCGAGGTCTTCCATCTCAAAACGCATGATTACACCCTGATTGGTTGTGTTATCGCCTTTGTCGCCACGGTAGGCGTAATGCTGGCGCTCACGCACCCAGCGCACAATGCCTGGGGCAAAACGAATGCGGGCCACAACGTAAGCCCGATTTGGGTGATGGACTGTCTGCGGTTGAAATGTTTTGTGGGTGAGGGTGAGTTGATCGGCGCGATCCAGCCGGAACTCGCGCGGGCCTTTGCGCAGACGGCAGTAGGCATGGGCATACCATGCCCCGTTGACATAGCCCAGCCGAAATGGCTCAATCTCGCGTTCGGTGACCTCGCCCTGGCCGCTACCACCGCGATAGCTGTGATATAGGATCGAGATTACCCGCTGCTCGCGAATGGCTTGTTGCAACTCCGCTAGATACGGTTGCTCCAGATCAAACTTGCGTAGCGGCGAAGAAAAGTGAATGATCTCGTTCAGTCGTTCAATTTCGACCCGCAGGTGTTTGGGCAGAATAACCTTTACTTTGTCTAGGGCCGCCTGCGCATCTTTGGGCACGCGCCCGGTGGCGTTGGCGATCAAAAAGTGCGCACTCAGAAAGAGCGCGGCAGCCTCGCTCAGTGTGAATAATAACGGCGGAAGTCGATTACCTTAGCTTTTTACTATTTTCCGCGAATCACGCGAATATCCACTAATAAATTCGCGAGAATTAGCGTGATTCGCGGAAAAACCTAAGGTAATCGGCGGCGGAAGATAATAGCCCTCGATCAGTTCATAGCCTTCGCCTGGCGTGCCCACGATCGGCACCCCGCTCTCGCTCAGCGCAGCCATATCGCGGTAAATAGTGCGCTCATTGATCTCAAACTTTTCAGCCAGATCACGCGCCCGAATCTTGCGACGGGCTTGTAGCAACAGAGTGATGGCAAACAGACGGTCAACACGGTTCATGGGTTTATCTTACGTTTAATGACTTATGACAGGCATCGCAGGTCTGGCGGGTGCGTTGCTGTTGTAGGAAGCCAATACTAACGTTGCCATCTATGGTGTGTGAGGTATGACAGGTGATGCAATGCCCGGCGGCCGCATCTTGCTGTTGCCACTTCACCAGGTAGCGATGAAAGTGCTGGTCAAAGCTGCTGATAGCGGGGATGTCTGCATGGCACTTTAAGCAATTGGCATCGTCGAGTGGCTGGGTAGTGATGGCGGGCTGTACAGCGCTGCCAGTGAACCACTTGATGGCATCGCGTGCGCCAATCGACAATGCGTGTGTGCGTCCAACGAATCCGGGTCCGGCGTGGCAATCGATGCAACGGGTATTATCGCGCTTTGGATGGGTTTGTCTTAGGTGCGCATGTAGCGAGGCTAGATCGACGGCAGCGTTGGCTTGTGTTCGTTGGAAATAAGTGCTTTCCGGCTCAGAATGACACGACGCGCAAAAGGCATCGTTCTCTTCCAACTGGGTTGCGCCCAAATACGTAAGCGCGGCAAAGACCAGCATGCCCACTGCAATTGTGAGAAGCAAACCTAAACTTGGTCGACATCTTAAAACCCAGTTCACACAGACCATTATCCAAGGTGTGTTGATTACGACATTTAGGCTCTCCCGACTTTAGCGGGAAATGAACCACGAATCTCACGAATTCACACGAATTATTCGTGAAGATTAGTGGGATTCGTGGTTTATCCCGTTTTACTCGGTAGAACCAACATTTATTTTTCTCTCACAAAGATACAAAGAATCTGAAAAGACTTAGGTCATTCAGCGGAATAAAATGACCGCGTCCCCGAAGGGACTTTGCGCATCACGCTTTGCGTGCGCTCCGCTCAGGCCTCAAGGGCCCCCTTTGGGGGATGCTTGGCCGTTAATTATTTCGGCGGAAAGACCTTAGTGCCTTTGTGTCTTTGTGAGGGTTTTTATTCCAACTTGTCCAGCTTAAGGTCTCACCGCCGCAACTGAGCAATCTTGATGCCATTCGCCGAATCCTCGATCAACGTGGCCAGACGCTTTTGGCGCGTTTCTTCTCGTTTCGCGCTCACCACCCAATGCAGCGCGGTCTTGCGGTAAGACGGTGCCGCCGCTTGAAACCAAGTCCAAGCTTGCTTGTTGGCCATGAATTGCTCGGTCTCCGCGGCGGTGAGTTCAGCCGCATGGCGTTGCTCGTAGGCATAAATTGCTGAGCGATCATCCCGGCGGGCCTCAAACGCCTTCAACCCAGCGGGGGTCATGCGGCTTTGCGCGATAAGCTCAGCCACCCGCTTGATATTGACCGCGCTCCAGTTACTGCTGGTCTTGCGAGGGGTGAAGCGAATCGAGTAGCTGCTCTCGTTGATGCTTTTGCGTATTCCATCAATCCAACCCACACACAGCGCTTCATCAACCGATTCTGGCCAGGTGATGCTGGGTTTGCCAGAATCTTTCTTATACAAACCGACCAACAATTCCACGCTGCTCCCGGCGTTCTTAGCGAACCAATCGCGCAGATCGACGGGGGTGTGGAAGAATGTCGCGGGCATTACAAAGGCAACTGATTCGCCCGGTGACCAAAGACGGGCAGCAGCGCGATGCGCCCACGCAAGGCGTTGCTTAGGCCGATGATCAGCACAATTGCGCCAAAGATGGCCGCCGCCACGACCAATGCGAATAGCACTACACCCATCAAAAAGCCATACGGCAGCCAGGCAAGCAACCAGCCAACCACCAGCCAAGCAGTAAATATCAATGCCAAAAACAAAAATAAGCCGAGCGATTGCTTAGCGTGAAAATGAACAAACGCATTGCGACGCATCAGCAATAAGCCATACAACCAGCCGATCACTGGGACATACGCAATGACAGCGGAAATTCTTGTTGCAGTATCCATATGAAATTAAAAATTAAAAATTAAAAAGGCAAAATTAGAAATAAACATCGCACTTCCTTCATTCTTTTTTAATTTTGCTTTTTTAATTCTCAATTTCTAGCTGATTCCTTTCAGATGCAGTTCCTTTGCAAAATGACAACTGACAAAGTGTCCCGGCTCCACCTCTTGCAGGGTGGGCACTTGAGTCTTGCATTCCGATTTGGCATAGGCGCAGCGGGGGTGGAAGATGCAACCCGAGGGTGGGTTGGCCGGGCTGGCCACTTCGCCTTCCAGCTTGATACGGTTGGGCTTGACATCCGGGTCAGCCGGTGGGATCGATGACAGCAGCGCCTCGGTATACGGATGCATTGGGTGATTCAATAACTCTTCAGTGTCTGCCATTTCCACGATCTTGCCAACATACATCACCGCGATGCGGTCCGAAATATGTTCGACCACCGACAGATCGTGCGCGACGAAGATCAGCGTCAGCCCGAGTTTCTCTTTCAACTCCTGCAACAAATTTAATACTTGTGCTTGCACCGATACATCGAGCGCCGACACTGGCTCATCGGCGATGACCAAGCGTGGGTTGAGCGAGAGTGTGCGGGCCAACCCAATGCGCTGACGTTGACCACCGGAGAATTCATGCGGGTAACGCCGCATGTAATTGGGATCGAGGCCAACCGAGGTCATCAGCTCGGCCACCCGCGCCTCGGCTTCCTTACCCTTGGCCACTCCGTGAATCTCCAATGGCTCGGCGATCAGATCTTTGACCGTGACACGCGGGTTGAGCGAGCTAAACGGATCCTGGAAGATCATCCGCATTTCCTGGCGCAAGGGCTTCATCTTGGCCTGGGTGATCTTGGCAATATCGACCCATTCGCCGGTTTTGCTGCGGAAGCGAATCTCGCCCGAAGTCGGGTCATACAGCCGCAAGATAGTGCGGCCCACAGTGGTCTTGCCGCACCCGCTCTCGCCGACCAACCCGAGTACCTCGCGCTCGCGCAGGAACAGGCTTACGCCGTCTACGGCTTTTACATTGCCTACATGCCGCTGCAAGATGCCCCGATAAATTGGGAAGTACATCTTCAAGTCAACGACTTCGAGAATAATGTTCGCTTCTTTGTTCGCCATAGTTTTGGTTTGTCTCGCTTCTTTTCGTTTCTACGACACACTATCGAACTTGAACCACGAATCTCACGAATCTTCACTAATTATTCGTGAGGATTCGTGAGATGCGTGGTTCAAATCTTTAGATCACTGTACTGGCAATGTCGTCTCCGCCATCACCAGATCGGGATCGGTCCAACCTTTCTGTTGCGCCAGCTTTTGGAAGGCGCGCCGATACACCAGTTTTACCTTGACTGTCACATCAGCACCAGCGGGCAATGCAAATGCGTAACTGGTACTGTCGGTCTTAAATGGAAATAGACGCGTATCTTCCACCACGGTCACCTGTCGCCAGAAGGCCGAGGTGGGCACTTCACCTGTCCAGTTGTCTTTCAGAATGCGGGCAAATGCCTTGCCCGCCTGCCCAGTGTAGTTGCCGGTCCAGTCGGGCAGGGTGGGGCCTTCTGTCTGGGTCAGCACATTGCCTTTGGCATCTAACGCCTGTACCACCAACATGACCGAGCGCATGGGCGCATCCGTCGGCACCGCGTGACCCGTGTTGTCGTTGGTTACATTTACGTGCACCCGCACCAGCTGGCCATCGCGCTTGACGTCACTTTGCATGTTCACCGCAGTCCACATGAAAGTCTGGCTAGTCGAGGGGCCGGTCATAGTGTGGTCGTGATAGTTCGATGCGTCGCGTGCCACTCCGCCGCGTTCAGGCGCGACCGAATATTGGGTGTCCTTCTGGGGCATGTGACAATCCTGACAAGTGCGCAGCCTGCCGCTATCGGGTTTGCTATAGGGGCTGTCTAACCATTCGCCATACGAGTTATAAATTACGGTGCCGCCGGTCATTTTCATGTTGCTGACCACCCCGCCGAACACACCGAAGTGGCAGGCCGCGCAGAACTGGCTCTCGGACTGTAACGGCAAGAAACTCACGCCAGCGCGGTTTGAGTCGCTCAGACTGCCAAAGAAGAGATGCTCGCCATCGGGTGGCCGGCGCAACTCCAGCGACATGATGCCAGGCATGTCTGCCGCGGGCAACTTTGTTTTGGGATCGACGATGACATTGCGGATGGCATGGCAGAACTCGCAGCTGATGCCTTCCAGAGCAAGATCACCGATGCCCACCGGCGTAACCCCACGCACATCTTTGCCAATCGTGTCGGCCCGATCAGCTGTATTTGACGAATGGCAACCCGACCAGGCACAGGTGTTGGTGGTGGGGGTCTTGGCGGCCAGCGGAGTGTGGCAAGTGGCGCAGGTGCCGGCTTGCTCCAAGTTATCCAGCTTGAAGCCAGGGCCGTAATACGGTAGAGCCGGGTTGGGTGGTTTGGCGTTGCCTTCGCTGATCATCTCGGTAGGTAGGCTGCGCTTGCCGTGCACATCACTGCCACGAAACATGCTGATAAATCTGGGGTTAGTGGCGGATTGCGAATGCATATCGGTTTGCCATTCTTTATATTCGCGATGGCAAATGCCGCACGTGGCCGAGCCGGACATTCCTTCAAACTTAAACCAGTTGTAATCGTGATTGTCTTTGTCAAAAATGGGTTGAAGCACCAGTTGCACATTCCACCCAGCATTATT
>JANMVQ010000486.1:0-20456 GCA_031392845.1 Chloroflexota bacterium | reverse complement strand
GAGTCGAAGAGTTTCTTGGTGATTTGAGCGACGAGGACACACCCGGTCCCATTCCGAACCCGGCAGTTAAGCTCGTCAGCGCCGATGGTAGTGCATGCGCGAGTGTGTGCAAGAGTAGGTCATTGCCAGGGAACTCTTCTTCCGTTTTCCAGCAGATTAAATTAAATTCGAAGCCACTCAGCCCAACCCTGCTTAATCCAACTCAGTTGCGTTGATACTCAGCCTCAGATTCAGACGCGAGAACATCCCTATGCGGGTGTCCTCACTTTTGCACCTGAGGCCCTTTTTTGTCTTGCCTGTTCCTGTGCAGAACTCAACATTGACCGCTCACTTAATTTTTTTCAGCCCACTCATTGCTGCACTTAGGCGCTTGCCACCGACACTCTCGAAGAACACTTCTACTTCTTCGTCGTCACGTTGAAGCATACTTCTTAGGACCATGCCGTCGCCGAATTTCATATGGCGCACGCGGTCGCCGGGTTTGAACTGGGTGCCAGCTGCGCGCGGAGTTTCCTCGACTTTCTTGGGTGCAGCGCTGCGTCCACCGTCCCAGCTGGTGATGTCGTTGACCACAGCCTTGTTTCCTTTGCGTTTGCCATCTACTAACTCGTCCGGTAGGTCTTTGAGGAAACGGGACGGCTCGGAAATATCGCTCTGGCCCCACTGCGAGCGGCGAAAAGCGCGCAGCAAATAGAGACGTTCTTTGGCGCGAGTAATGCCGACATACATCAGGCGACGCTCCTCAGCCATTTGTTCGGCATCTTCTAGGCTGCGGCTGTGTGGTAATACGCCATCCTCCAGTCCAACCATGAACACGACTTTGTATTCCAAGCCCTTGGCTGCATGCAGGGTGAGCAGGGTTGGCGCATTGGCATGCTCTTCGTCCTCGACATTGTCTACCTCGCTGACCAGTGCTACTTCGTTTAGGAAGTCGGTTAGCGGCGCATCGTCGGCTTCGGTGGCTACATTACGCATTTCGTTTACGTTGGCCCAGCGCTCTTCGCCCTCGTCACTGCCATCGCGCAAATATTCTTTATAACCGCTATCTTTGAGGATCTCATCAAACAGTTTGCCGACATTGACTTCGTCGCGCAGGGCCAACCAGCGTTTCCACTTTTCGGCGAAGGCTTTCACGGCGTTGGCCGAACGTCCGGTCAACTCACCACGTAGCAAGACATCGTAGCAACTCATGTTATTGGCTTGGGCAGTTGCTTCGATGTTGTCGTAGGTAGTCTTACCGATGCCACGGGGTGGCACATTGATCACGCGGGCCAGGCTAACCGCGTCGCTGGGATTGTTCACGATACGCAAATAGGCCAATACGTCTTTGATTTCTTTGCGCCCATAAAAGCGGGTGCCGCCCACCAGTTTGTAGGGCATGCTGGAGCGGATGAATGCATCTTCGACTGCGCGCGATTGGGCGTTAGTGCGATACATCACCGCCATTTGACCAAGGTCTGCCGCTTTTTGCGACACCAGTTCGTTGATGGTGTCGATTACATATTGCGCTTCTTCTTCCTCATTGAATAGCTCGCGCATGACGATCTTCGGTCCATATCCGCGTTGCGTTTTCAGATCAATATGCTGGCGATTAGGATTCTTTTTGATGACTGCCATCGCCGCATCTAAAATGGTTTGGGTGCTGCGGTAGTTCTGGTCAAGTGCAATGGTCTGGAGATCGACGAAATCCTCGCGCAGGCGCAAGACATTGCGGTAGTCGGCCCCGCGCCACAGATACACCGATTGATCTGGATCACCGACGGCAAACACATTGTGATGTTTGCCCGATATCAGTTTGACCAAAACATATTGTGCCACATTCGTATCTTGAAACTCGTCGACCAAGACTTGGGTATAACGCTCCTGAATCTTTGTGCGGACGGCTTCGTTGCGCTGCAGCAGCAGTACCGTTTCCATTAGCAGATCGTCGAAATCCAGCGCATTGTTGGCGCGTAGCACGGCTTGATAACGCTCATATACCCGTTTGGCCACCTCATTGAAATAAGTATCGGGCGTAAGTTTATCGGGTGTGAGTAACTCGTTTTTAGCGTTGCCAATGGCGCTGTGAACCGACGCTGGTTTGAAGCGTTTGTCGTCGAGGTTCAACTCGTTCATGGCTGCCTTGACCACGCTGATTTGATCATCCGAATCATAGATCGTGAAGTTGCGATCTAAACCGGCTTGAGCGGCCTCGCGCCGCAAGATGCGGGCACAAATGCTGTGAAAGGTGCCAATCGTGATGTCGCCGACCTTGGCATCGTCACCGACGATCTTCTCCACGCGTTCGCGCATCTCGCGGGCAGATTTGTTGGTGAACGTCACTGCCATGATGCGATAAGGAAACACATTGCGTTCGCGAATCAAGTAGGCGATGCGACTGGTGAGCACACGTGTTTTGCCGCTGCCGGGGCCAGCAATCACCAGAGTTGGGCCATCTTTTGCTTCAACCGCGCGGCGTTGATTTGTGTTTAATCCATCAAAAATCGAGGCAATGGGCATAAGATAATGATTGTAACGTTCTATTCTGTGAGTAAATCAATACAAGAACCTTGAGTTTGGACTGGTCGCTAAATGGTTGCTATTGATTCCAGTCTTTGACTAAAAACACAAACATTACGGCTGCTATTGCTCGCAGCCCTGCCGAAAGCGCAAATAGTGCCTGATAGCCAATAGTCTCCGAAAGCACGCCACCCACCACAGGACCGATGGCGGCGCATAGCGAGATAGCCAGGGTGTGCAACGCGATAAAACGCGCCCGCCCGTGTTCAGGGGTAACCGCCAACAAGCCGTTGAAATAGGCCAGTTCGTGCCCCGACCAGACTGCGCCGGCTATCAACACAATCAGGACGCCCCACCCTACGCTGGGTGCAAAAATCCAGCCAAACGGAATGAGTGCGGTGCAAAAACGCAGCACTCGCATCACGCGGAAATCGCCATACTTGGCAAAGAAGATTGAGCCAAACAGACGCCCCATCACCAATGTGCTAAGCGCCTCCAGCGAAGTGAGCAACCCGATGTTCCCGGCACTAAACCCCAACACGCGCACTTGATAGACTTGGATAAATGGGCCACCAATGTTTACCCCAATCGCCAGTACGCACGCGCATAGCACAAAGCGGGCAAACTGGGGTGATGAGCGCAACATCTCGCGAAAGGACATTGCCGGTGTGATGGGTGTGTCGCTATTGGGACTCGCGCGTTGTGGGTAATGATGATTTGGAATACGTGCAAACGACCACGAGGCCATTAACCCAATCACACAGGCCAGCACAAACGTGACCGAGTAACCCATGGGTGAGCCAATGGCTGTGATGAGTTGGCCCGCCAGAAACGCCCCCAGCATGTTGGTGATGTTCATGGCAAAGGTGCGGGCTGAGAAATACTTGGCTCGGATGCGAGACGGGATGAGGTGGCCAACAAATGCTGTCCACGACGCGGTTGTAAATGAGGTGAGCACCACCCGGGCGACCAACAGCCCAATCGCCATGCTGACCACTGGCAAGCCAAAATGCACATATGGCACTAGCGCCAACATTAGCAAACCTAGACGCGCTACAACGTTTGGTAGCACAACCTGGGTGCGATATTGCCCACTGCGTTCGGCCAGGGTTGCGCCGGGTAGGGGAGCAATCGCTGTCGCGATCTGGGTGATCGTGTTGAGAAAACCGATCTGGGTGTTGCTGGCACCCAGCGCCAACAAAAATAGATTGGTGTAACTGGCAGTCAAACCTTCGGAGAACAATGAGAACACACCGTTCCAATATAAATGGCGCATGCTGCTACGTTTATCGCTTGGGATATCGATACCGTCTACATCATCGGCATAGTCCAGGCCAAAGATTTGGCGGGTAGGTATGTTTGGGCGACGCATTTATTTTTGAGAACAGCCGACCTGCTGTGCCAATACTCGCATGATTCCAGCACGGGTGGGTTGGTGATCCTGTTGAATCGCACTGTCAATCGCGCGCAGCGCATATTGTGTTGCTAAATACATGCGGGCAGAGCCATCTCCCGGGGGTGGCCCGCCTGATACGTCTCGATAGTGCGCATCGATGTTCGGCTGCACTTGGTCCAGCTGCTCGGGCGATGCGGCAAAATGAAAGACGCCGTGCGCACAATCAGTGGGCGAGTCATCTAGCACGATCATCGGCAAACCAGCCCGTTGGTAGATAGGTTGCGCGGCGCGGGTGGTGTGTGGCAGCAGGTGGCCGATCACGATCAGGGTATCTGGGTCGATGACGATGTTGTGCGCAATCTGCTGGGCGGAGGTCTGGTCGGCATTGTCGTTGTAGGCGATGAACGTGATTTGATAGAGTGATAAAGCACCATTCGCGTTCGCAGCAATGTGTTCGCGCACCGCCATACGCAAGGCAGGGAAAGCATCGTAGCCGGTCTGACGTTGGCGGCCTTCAAATGGCGCAACCAATGCGATCTTGCGGACAGGACGAGGGATTTGCGAACATGCGGCCAGCACTAGCACACACATCCATAAGACAACACAGCGTCGCACATGAACATTTTACGCCGTGATACGATCGGTCATTATGGCCAAACTCTACGATCAAATTACAGACGAACTTGCCGAGTTTATTCGTGTCCAGCCGATGTTCTTTGTAGCCAGCGCACCGCTCAGTGCCGACGGGCACGTTAATCTCTCACCCAAAGGGCTGGATTGCTTTCGTATCTTGTCGCCGCATCGGGTGGCTTATATGGATGGGACTGGCAGCGGCAACGAAACCTCAGCGCACTTGGAGGAAAGCGGTCGTATCACCCTCATGTTCAATGCATTCAGCGGCCCGCCACGCATTCTGCGACTGTATGGTCAGGGGCGGGTGGTCTTGGCAGGCCAGGGTGACTGGACTACGTTGGCGACGCAATTCCCGCCCATTCTTGGTGCACGGCAGATAATTGTGGCGGATATTACGCGGGTGCAAACTTCATGTGGGTTTGGTGTGCCAGAGATGACGTTTGTTGGGCATCGTGACATGATGCATCGGTGGGCCGAAACCACCGGTGAAACCGGTGTGGTCCACTATCAGCGGGGCAACAACATGACCAGCATGGATGGCTTGCCCACGACATTGGGCAAATTAATTAACCATGTCTAAATCAATTCTGTTCTACGAAGAGTTTCTTGCCAATGGCTATCTATCGAATTTTGCGTCGTGCCCGATTATGCTGAAGGGCCAGCTTTGGCCGACGACTGAGCACTATTACCAGGCGCAAAAATATATCGATAGCGAGACGCAAGAGATCATTCGGCGCACCCCCTCGCCAATGAACGCCAAGGAGTTAACCCGCTTGCCGCAATACCCACCTCGCTCGGACTGGGACGCGATCAAAGATGATGTGATGCGCGATGTATTGCTGGCCAAGTTCAGCCAGCACGATCACTTGCGCACGCTGCTGCTAGAAACAGGCGATGCCAATTTGGTGGAACACACAGCTAATGACGATTACTGGGCCGATGCAGGCGATGGCTCGGGTAAAAACAGGCTAGGTAAATTGCTGATGGAAGTGCGTGAACGGCTTATGCAATGACAAATAAATTATCAGCCAAAGTTGCCGCTTGACATTCCTACTGCGTTTGGCTACTATCTTAGCTGTCAAGATGAAAACAAAGAACTACTTTAGTTACGTATGGTTTTATTACTACTTTGCCGAGGGCAAAGAGAGCTTACTCCCACGCGGGTGAATTAAGACTAAGCAATAAACCAGAAATAGCAAGGTTTTAGCAAGTTATAAAAGCGCGGAGCAGTAAGCTCCGCGCTTTTTTGTTGTGTGCAAGACTTATGACAGCCAACTTACAAAAGGGAGATTAGCAAAATCTATATGTGGTTACGCGGCATTCGAGGCGCAACGGTGGCGCAGGAAAACACCAAAGAGGCGATTATTGCGGCGACGAGAGAGATGCTGCAAAAGTTGATCGAGGCGAATGATATTGCGGCGGAAGATATCGCCAGTGCCTTTTTTAGCACCACCACCGATTTGAATGCCGAGTTCCCTGCCGTCGCGGCGCGGCAACTGGGCTGGACAGACTGCGCGCTGATGTGCTTTCATGACATGACTGTTCCGGGTGCGCTGGCGCGGTGTGTGCGGGTGATGGTGCATTGGAATACCACCAAGAGCGCCAAAGAAATCCGGCATGTTTACCTAAATGGCGCGGAGAAATTGCGCCCAGACTTGATACGGCAGGGCTAAAACCTGCTTTTGAAACTTGAGGAATAGATATGACCTATAGAACTGATGATGTGCGTATCAAAGAAATCAAAGAGTTGGCCCCGCCGTCACATTTGATCCGCGAATTTCCGATATCCGATAGTGTGTCCAAGGTTGTTTACGATGCGCGTAAGGCAATCCACAATATATTGCACAGCAACGATGATCGCGTGTTTATAGTGGTCGGGCCGTGCAGCATTCATGACCCGCAGGCTGCCATCGAATATGCACAACGATTGACTGTGGTGCGTGATCGCCTTGCCGATAGGGTTGAAATTATCATGCGGGTGTATTTTGAGAAACCCCGCACGACTGTAGGTTGGAAGGGGCTGATCAATGATCCATACATGGATGAGTCGTATCGAATTAATGATGGCTTGCGGTTGGCGCGCCAGTTATTGTTGGGCATCAACGAGCTTGGACTGCCGGCGGCCACTGAATATCTGGATGTGATCTCTCCGCAGTATGTCGCGGATCTGATTGCATGGGGCGCGATTGGGGCACGCACGACTGAATCGCAGGTGCATCGCGAGCTGGCCAGCGGATTGTCGTGCCCGGTGGGCTTCAAAAATGGCACGGATGGCAACATCAAAATCGCTACTGATGCGATCAAGTCCAGCCAGCGGCCACACCACTTTCTCTCGGTCACCAAAAGCGGCATCAGTGCCATCGTCTCGACTGGCGGCAACGATGATTGCCATGTGGTGCTGCGCGGCGGCAAAACACCTAATTACGATGCCGTCAGTGTCAACGCTGCCGCCGAGAACCTGAAGAAAGAAGGCTTGCTCACTAAGTTGATGGTGGACTGTTCGCACGG
Organism: Chloroflexota bacterium; assembly: GCA_031392845.1. Lineage (GTDB taxonomy): Bacteria > Chloroflexota > Anaerolineae > J036 > Brachytrichaceae > JANMVQ01. Next base: position 13,420 of record JANMVQ010000486.1, on the reverse strand, counting down.
CAATAGCAGCAAGAAGCACGAGAATCAGATCGTGGTTGCTGAGGATATTTCGCGTCAGATTGAGCAGGGTGGTAAGTCAATTGTCGGCGTAATGCTCGAGTCTAATCTGATCGCCGGTCGACAGGACATTCTGCCTGGACAGCCGTTGGAATATGGCAAAAGTGTGACGGATGCATGCATCGGCTGGGATGAAACGGTGCAAGTGTTGGAGCGTCTGGCTGAAGCAGTGCAGGTGCGGCGCGGTATGGCGGTGGTAGCGTGATCTGCATCGTCGGCGTCGGCTTGATGGGTGCATCGTTTGCAATGGCGCTGCGGGCGGCGGACGCGGCAGCGGGTGACACCAGCTGCCTCATCGGCATCTCGCGCAGCGAAGAGACACGCCGCAAAGCGTTGGAGCGTGGCATTGTCGATGTGGCCACCACTGACTTGGCCGAAGGCGTGCGCGATGCCGACATCGTGATTCTGTGTACACCGGTCCGGTTGCTTATTGAGCAGATCGGGCAGTTGGCGACATTGTGCAAACCAGGTGCGATCATCACTGATATGGGCAGCACCAAGACCCAGATCGTGCAAGCGATGGACGCGCTGCCTGCGCATTTGTTTGCAATCGGCTCGCATCCAATGTGCGGCAAAGAAACAGCTGGCATCGATGTGGCCGAAGCCACCCTATATCAAGGTGCGCCGTGGGTGCTCACCCGCAGCAAACGCACCAACGACGAGGCGTTTGCCATCATCAAGGCGCTGGCTGAAAAAGTTGGTGCCATTCCCCGCGAAATCCCGGTAGAGCAGCACGATGTGCTGCTTTCGTTTGCCAGCCATTTGCCGTATGTGCTTTCGACCGCCATGGTCAGCACGACGGACAACTTTGCCATTAATCAAAATATGGCCCAAGTGTGGCAGGTGATGGCCGGTGGTTACCGCGACACCAGCCGAGTAGCTGCTAGCGACGTGACGATGTGGATTGATATCTTGCTGACGAACGCCGATGCTATCCTGAATTCCGTGCGCGATTTCCAGTTCAACCTCGATCAATTTACTGCCATGTTGGAGCGCCGCGACGAAACAGGGTTAAAAGCGTGGATGTCGCAGGCCGCAGCCGCTCGTAAAGCAAAGTATGGGTAACGCAGCTCTGGATAATTAAAAAATGACGAGTCACTCGATGTCTTTATCATCCCTTCCCCTCACCCGCGAAGCCTCATCCCCTCACCTCATTACTCTATCCTCACCCAAGCGTTTGACAGGCCAACTCAAAGTCCCTGGCGATCGCAGTATTACGGTGCGAGCTGTGTTGCTGGGCGCAATTGCCAATGGCGACAGCGTTATTCGCGATTACCTAATTAGTGACGACACCACGGCCTGCATCAACTGCATGCGCACCTTGGGCGTGAACATAGCAGCATCGCCCCGTGAGCTATGGATTGCGGGCGCGGGTAAGCACGGGCTGGCCGCATCGAGTGCCCCACTTTATTGCGACTCCTCAGGCGCGACCTCGCGCTTGCTGGCTGGATTAATGGTTGGCCAATCGTTTGCTAGCGTGCTGGAGGGCAGCGCCCAATTGCGCAAGCGTCCGATGCGGCGGGTAACTGAACCGTTGCAATTGATGGGTGCGCAGATCAGCGATAACAATGGCTGCGTGCCGCTCTCGATTGCCCCCTCAAAATTGCACGCGATTGACTATGCAATGCCAGTGGCCAGCGGACAAGTAAAGTCGGCGATCTTGTTGGCCGGGCTTTATGCCGAGGGCGAAACGATTGTGCGTGAACCCGCCACCACTCGCGACCATACCGAGCGCATGCTGGCCGCCTGCGGGGCATTGGCGTTGATCGATGGACCCATCTCACGCTTGCAGCCACCTGAGCAACTCAAGCCGCTGGAACTAAATATTCCGGCAGATTTTTCATCGGCGGCGTTCTTTATGGTAGCTGGGGCGATTCATCCACATGCCCAAATCACGTTGAATGACGTAGGTGTGAACAGCACTCGCACCGGACTGATGGATGCGCTGCGGGCGATGGGAGCGACGATTGAAGTGACGGGTTATCACAATGAAGGTGGCGAGCCAGTAGCCGATTTGCATGTTCAATTTGAAGAGCTGCACGCCGTCGATATAGAAGGTGATCTGGTTGCCCGTATGATCGATGAGTTCCCTGTGTTTGCGGTGGCGGCTACCCAAGCCGCAGGCACTACTATTGTGCGCAACGCCGAAGAGCTGCGGGTGAAGGAGAGCAATCGTCTCGAAGGGTTGGTCGAAGAGCTGCGCAAGATGGGCGCGCAGATTGAGGCAACCCATGATGGTTTCATCATCCAAGGCCCAACCCGCTTGAAAGGCGCCGTAGTCGATGGTCGTGGTGATCATCGGATGGCAATGGCGCTGGCCGTTGCTGCGCTCGTCGCTGATGGTGAGACAACCATCACGGGCGCAGACTGTGTAAGCAAGACGTATCCGACATTTTTCCAAGACCTAGATTTGTTGACGAAGTAACCATGAAAGTAGGCCTAATCGGTTTCCCTGTTGCCCATAGTTTGTCGGGCACGATGCAGAACGCAGCGTTCAAAGCGGTTGGACTCAACGACTGGAAATATGAACTGTGGAACACACCCATCTTTGAGCTTGCAGCGCGTATGAAAACCGTGCGCGAGAGTGAAGATATAGCCGGTTGCAATGTGACCATCCCCCATAAGCAAAATGTGCAGCAGTATCTGGATGAGATCAGCCCACATGCCCAGGCCATCGGTGCGGTGAACACGATCTATAAGCGCGAGAGTAAGCTGATCGGCGACAACACCGATTGGATTGGCTTTCTGGCGGACTTGGGATTCTATGGCGTGGATGTCACACGTTTAGACGGTGGCGCACTTATTCTGGGTGCGGGTGGCGCGGCTCGTGCGATCGCGTATGCGCTGATTCTGAGTGGGATGCGGGTGACGATTGTGAATCGCAGCCCAGATCGCGCCACCCAGTTGGTCAGCGACATGCGGCGATTGTTTCCGGAGCATTTGGATGGCGATGGTATTTATTACGGGCGCAGCGTCATGTATTTGGCGGCGCAGCGCTCCCTAATCGTCAATTGCACCTCGGCGGGCATGTGGCCGCGCGACAATGAAAACCCTTGGCCAGAAGATTCACCGCTGCCCGGCGAGAGCGTGTTATATGACCTGGTTTATAAGCCGCGCGTGACCCAGTTAATGGAACAGGCAAAAACGGCTGGTCTGCAAGTGGTAGGTGGTATCGGTATGCTGGCCGAACAAGGCGCAGCTGCGTTTGAGAAATGGACTGGCGTGAATTCAGCAGAAGTGTCAATGGTGATGCGCGAAGCATTGAATTCGTAGAGACGCGAAATTTCGCGTCTGAATTCGTAGAGACGCAAATTGTAGAGACGCGAAATTTCGCGTCTCTACATTGTCATCCGCCGCAAAAACGCCCAGCCGCCTAACACAATCAACATTATGCCGATGAGCAATTGCCAGCCATGGGTAGGGTTGTTGCTCAACAATGCGCCAGTCAGCGGCGGCAACACGAACGCACCGATGGAACCGGAGCTGGTTAGCCCACTGGCAATGAGTGTGGCGTGTTGGGGGAAACGTTGAATGCCCATCGCGATCAGGGTTGGGTAGACCGGGCCAAAGCCAAACCCCACGATAAACGCGCCGATGAGCATGATTGCTATTTGATTCGACAATAGCATCATGACTAACGCAAGTGTGGTTAGCACAAGCAACCCGGACACATAGGTCAGTGGCGCAATCCGGCGGGTGAATACACCCAAGGTATAGCGGCTGATTGCCATCCCCACAAAAAAGATGCTGACGCTGGTGGCGGCGCGGGCCACATCCGCATTGGCCACGCGGCGGGTGAACTCGGTAGCCCAACCGCTGAAGGATACTTCGGTTCCGACATAGAGTGCCATGATGCCGAGCATGAACCAAAATGAGAGAGTATGCCAAGGCGAGATGCTCACGCTGATCTGCGTTGCATCGGTGGGCGTAGCCGTGGCGCTGTTGGCATTGCCCCGCCAGACAAGCGCCCCCAGCGGCAGCGGCAACGCTAGGATGGCGGCGCATACAAACGCGGGGGTGGCCACGCCTAACCAAGTGTAGCCCAGCGAAGCGATGAGCGGGCCGACGAGTGCTCCAATGCCAAAAAATGCGTTCAATCGATTGAGCACACTGGATGAATTGGGGCCTGATCCAAACAGCACGCTAAAGCTGACTTGTGTGCCGGACTGGCCCAGTCCCAAAAGAAATGCGCCAAACATCTGCACTACAAATGAGCGCCCGAGCGCAAACAAGATCATGCTGGCCACCACGAGCCACGGGCTGCTAAACAATAGCGTACGCGTCGTGATGCGCGTGCGCAACCATTGGATTAACGGGGCGGACAACAGATAGCCCACCGACATGCCGGTGAAAAGATAGCCACCTTGCTGCAGCGACATCTGTGCGTTTTGGGCCAAGGTGGGCAGCGCCGGACCAATGATCGATGCGCTAACGCCCAGACTGATGAAGGCGTAACAACCGAGGAGAAAAAGTCGATTCATCCTCAATTCATCGCCAGTAGGTCTTGGGTAAAGGTTTGCAAAGTGGCTGGATCTTTGAACTGCGGCAGCATGTGGAGCACCTGCTGCAAGGGGGCGTTGGCCATGATTCCGGCCAGCGGTGAGCTCAACAATCCTGCGCCCAGATGTTTCTCCAGCATGGCTTTGCCCTGTGGATTGGCAAGCACATCACTGAAGACACTGCCGAGATCGACACGTCCGGCGACGTGCATGACATTGGCCATCGCCTCAACTAGTGTGTATCCAGTACTGACAAATGCGTATGTGCCGGAGCCAACCTCAATGATCACTCCTTTGCCTTTGAGCTTGGTCGATGTAACACCGCGGACGGATTTCAACGATTTACCAGATTCTGTCACTTGGGTCAGCTTGCTGGCTGGAATGCGCACAGTGGCAGTGGTGTTGGGAGGCACTGTGACTTGCAACTTGAAGTCGGTTTCACTCAACTGCCAAGCTGAAACCAGTTCGCCAAACGGCGTTTGCAAAGATGCACGCACTTGGGTCAAGCCACCACCGGGCTGTGGTTGGATCAGGCTGTGTTTGTAGCCTGCGGCCAACACATCCGTCTCAATACCTGCCACCACCCGGTACATCCATTCACCAATCGCACCATAAGCATAGTGATTGAACGAGTTCATGCCAACATCCTGAAAGCTGCCATCTGGCTTGATGCCATCCCAGCGCTCCCAAATGGTCGTCGCACCTTTTTTGACTGGGTAGAGCCATGAAGGAAACCCTTCGCGATTAAGCAATTCATAGGCCAGATCGTTATAACCAAAGCGACTAAGCACATGGCATAGGTAGGGCGTGCCGACAAAGCCAGTGGTGAGATGGTTACCCGCCGTACGTATGGCTTGGGCCAGCCGCTCTGCCGCCGCTGCCCGCAGTTTCTCCGGAAGCAAATCAAAGTGCAGCGCTAGCACATAGCAGGTCTGGCTGCCTGAGCCAATGCTGCCATTGGGCGTGACGAACTCGGCGTTAAAGGCTCGCTTGATTTTGCTGGAGAGCAAGGCATACATGGCCGCGTCTTCGGCATTCCCAAGAATGCCTGCGATCTGGGTCATTAAATTGGCACAATATGCAAAGAATGCGGTAGCCACCAGCTCTTTATTCGTTGTTGGTGAGGGCATTAGCGCGTTTCCGCGAAAGTCCAGCCAATCGCCAAAGTGAAAACCAGTCGTGATCAAGTAGCGTTCGCCAGCTTGCTCGCGCATGTAATTGACCCATGCCACCATGCTGTTGTACTGTTTCTCAAGGATGCCCTTGTCACCATAGGACAGATACAGCGTCCACGGGCAGATCACCGCAGCATCCGACCAGGCCGCCGAGCCTGCGCCGCCGCTCATCATGTTTATGCCGCCGGATTGGCGAGCCATCACATCAGGAATAACAAATGGCACGCTGCCGCTAGGCCGCTGATCGGCGCTTAGATCACGCAACCACTTGGTGAAGAATGCACCCACATCGCGATTGAAGCAAGCAGTGCGCACAAATGCTTGTGCATCGCCTGTCCATCCCAAACGCTCATCGCGCTGCGGGCAATCGGTCGGTACATCCACGAAGTTGCCTTTCTGACCCCAGACGATATTTTTCTGTAACTGATTAATAAGTGAGTTGCTGCATTCAAATGCACCAATCGCGGGCATGTCGGAATGCACCACAATGCCGGTCACATCATCTAAGGTAGGCTCGCCTGGGAAGTCTTCGATCTGAATAAATTGAAACCCCATGAACGTGAAATAGGGCTCATATATTTCAACGCCTTCGCCCTTGAGCGTATAGCGCAGGGTTTGCTGTGCATAGCGCAGGTTTTCGGTGTAAAAATTGCCGTCTTGATCAAGCACCTCGGCATGTTTGATCGTGACAGTTGTGCCAGCCGGGCCGCGCACGCGCAGACGCACCCAACCCACCATATTTTGTGCAAAGTCAAAGACGGTTTCGCCCTTCGGCGTCTTGAACACGCGGGTAGGCTTGATCTCGCCTTGTTTACGAACGGGTGTGCTGAGTTGTGGGCTGACAATATTGAGACGCCTATCCAAAATGCGCACACTCTTCCAGCTGCTGTCGTCGTAGTCGGGCGCGTTCCAACCGGGCAGCTCTTGGCGCGCATCGTAGGTCTCGCCGTTGTAGAGATCGTTCGAGCGGATGGGGCCTGTGGTCGCACGCCAATCTGTGTCGCTCTTTATAATCGTGTTGCGACCATTGGCATAGGTCACATGTAGCTGGCATAGCAAGGCCAAATGATCGCCATACGAATTGCGGCGACGCTCGAAGCCCAAATTTCCGCGGTACCAGCCATCGCCTAATAGGGCACCCAGCACGTTCTCGCCGGGGTTGAGGAGATGGGTTACATCATAGGTCTGGTGTTGCAGATGGTGATCGTAGCTGGTCCAGCCGGGGGCCAGCAAGTCTTCGCCCACGCGCTGACCATTGAGGTGCACTTCATATAGACCAAGTGCTGTAGCGTATAAGCGCGCGCTTTTGACCTCGCTATCCAACTGGAAGGCCCGGCGCAGTATCGGTGCCGGTTGCGGCTGATTAATATCTTCTTCCCAATCGGGCGAAATAAATCCGGCTTGCCAATCGCTCGAACTCAATAAACCTATTTCCCAAAATGCGACCTCACTCCAGTCGGAGACGTCGCCGTGGTTATCCCACACGCGCACGCGCCAATAGTAGCGTTGGCCAGAGCGTACGGCTGGGCCGTTGTAGGTGAGCAGCACCGACTGATCGCTATCGACTTTGCCGGTGTCCCAGATGGGTTGTGGGCTGTGCGTGGCGTCGAAGTTTTCAACCACACTGATTTGATACGCGGTTTGTTTTGCGCCGCGCTCCGTTGCCGGAGCCTGCAATTTCCAACTCAAGCGCGGTGCTTGGGCACCGATCCCAACAGGGTTGGTGCGGTATTCACAGGTAAGTTGAACGGGTGCGATTGTGCTAGCCATAAGTTAGTCAGTATAGCCAGTGCTGTTTTGCTGGGAAATCATTTTGTGGAAACGCCAATTCCATCCGATGATAGAGACGCGAAATTTCGCGTCTCTACGAATTGTCAATAAATTCAACAGGTCTACAATCCAGCATGATTTAATCTCAGATTAATATCGGATCAAGTTCGTTCAGGTGGCGGTTGCTCCCAAGACGAATACATAGTAACCGTCACAAGGAGTTCTCTAAATGAAAGAATATCCGACGGATAGATTACGCAATGTGGCTTTGCTGGGGCATAACAGCAGCGGCAAGACCACCTTTGCCGAGGCGCTGTTGTTTGCCAGCGGTGCCACCACCCGCATGGGTAAAGTCGATGATGGCACAACCCTGTCCGACTTTGATGACGAAGAAAAGCGACGTAAGCAATCATTGAGTTTGAGTGTGATCCCGATTGAGTGGAAAGACCACAAGATCAATTTGATCGATGCGCCGGGATACGCCGATTTTGCAGGTGAGGTGCGTAGTGCGGTGCGCATTGCGGATTTGGGTTTGATATTTGTGGATGCTGCCGCCGGTGTAGAAGTAGGCACTGAGTTGGCGATGCAAGCCGTCGAAGAGGCCAAAATTCCTCGCGCAGTATTGATCTCGCGGATGGATCGTGAGAGCGCCAATTTTGCCAATGTCATGAGCCAGTTGCACGATGCCTTTCACCAGGACATTGTGCCGCTCATGTTGCCGGTGGGTGATCGTCATGATTTTGCAGGCGTGATCGACCTGGTCAGCCAAAAGTATTTGAAAGGGCCCAAAGGCGATGTCGCAGAAATCCCAGCAGAGATGCTGGATGCGGTCAATACCGCCCGCGAGAAATTGATGGAGGCGGCGGCTGAGGGCGAAGATGAGTTGATGGGAAAGTGGTTTTCCGAAGGCAGCCTGACCGACGAAGAATTTATTAGAGGGTTGCGCAGCGCCATTCGCAAGAAGACCTTTGTGCCGGTATTTTGTGCCGCGCCGTTATTGAGTATTGGTGCCCACGCCATGCTTTTCTCGTTGATAAATTATGCGCCGATGCCATTTGATCTGGGCGCAGACCCAGACGACGGCGAGCATGGCAATATCATCTATGTCTTCAAGACGACCGCGGATCCATATGTGGGCAAGATCTCGTATTTCCGGGTAATCGAAGGACCGGTGAAGGCAGGCGAACTGCGGCTGACCAACACCCGGTCCGGCACGGACGAGCGTTTAGCACAAATGTTTGTGCAACGTGGCAAGGAACAGACTCAGGCGATGGCGCTACACGTGGGTGATATTGGCACCGCCACCAAATTGACCAGCGTCCACACTGGCGACACGTTGTGCGACAAAGCTCATTGCGTCAGTATGCGTGCTATCAATTTCCCGAATTCGTTATTCTCAGTGGCCGTCCATCCCAAAACCAAGAACGACGCAGCCAAGCTGAGTAGCTCGTTGGTGCGCCTGTGCGAGGAAGACCCTAGCTTGCGTTGGCTAAACGACCCCAACACCAAAGAACTGTTGCTTCTGGGATTGGGACAGGCGCACATCGATGTTGCCATTCATCATCTACACAGCAAGTTTGGGCTGGATGTGGACACCACTCTCCCTAGGGTGAGCTACCGAGAGACGATTACCAAGCCTGCTAAGGCGCGCCATCGCCACAAGAAACAGACCGGTGGCGCGGGCCAGTTTGCTGAGATTGAAATGGGGCTGGAACCTAACGAGGTGGGTGCTGGCTATGACTTGGACTGGAAGGTATTTGGCGGGTCAATTAGCCGCAGTTACGAAACCAGCATTGATAAGGGAGTCCGCCAGGTTTTGGAGACGGGCGTGATCGCAGGCTATCCCATCGCGGACATCAAATGCATCGTGCTGGATGGCAAAGAACACGCGGTTGATTCCAAGCCGATTGCATTCGAGATTTGTGCGCGTGCGGTGTTTCGCGAGGCATTTGAGCAGGCTAGCCCGATGCTGCTGGAGCCGGTGTATGTGTTTACGATCACGGTGCCGGAGCAGTGCGCTGGTGATGTGATGGGCCAACTAAAAACCAAACGCGCCCAAATTCTGGGCATGGACAACGTGGCCAACAAGACCGTTCTGACTGTTCACGCACCGCTTGCGGAGATGCAGCGCTACGCGACGGATCTACGTAGCATCACTGCCGGACGCGGCTTCTACGACATGCAGTTCGACCATTACGCGCCGGTGCCACCGAATCTCATGCAGCCGATTATTGCTAAGCACAAGTTGGAGATGGCCGGGAAGGCGGAAGAAGAATAAGAAAATTAAAAAGGCAAAATTATAAAAAAAGAAATCGCAGTTGCGGCATCTCCTTTTTTAATTTTGCCTTCTTTTAATTTTTAATTCCGCTTCGGCTAGAGTTTCTTCTCGGAGCTGTGTCCGGGGAAGGCTTTCGCGCCAGGATTGAGATATTGATAGGCGAAGTTGACTGCGCGGGCAGCTTGGGCGAAACCTTCGACGATTAGGTTCATCGGCTCGATACCAGGCTCGGCGCAGATGTCGCCGCCAGCGTAGATGCCGGGGACACTCGTCTCGCACTTGCTATTCACTTTGATGTAACGTGTACCAATCATTTCAAGACCCCAATTTTTGATTGGGCCAAGATCAACGCTAAATCCCAAAGTGAGAATGACGCTATCCGCCGGAATCGTGGTTTCTTCCTTGCTGCGGTTGTCAAAGATCACGGCGCTTTCAATTTTGCCATTGCCGGTGATCGTTTTCAACTCGTGGAAGAGTTTTACTTCGACCGGCGAGCTCATGAGCGCGGTGACCGAAGCCCCGTGGGCGCGGAACTCATCGCGGCGGTGGATCAACATCACTTTCTTGGCGTAATCTTTGAGGTTGAGAGCCCAGTCTACTGCGCTATCGCCACCACCAACGATGAGCACATTTTTGCCACGGAAGGCACTCTTCTCTTTGACGCTGTAATACAGACCGTGTCCTTCATAATGAGCCAGCTCAGGATTAGGCAACTTCTTGGGCTGGAATGCACCCACTCCGGCGCAAATTACTACCGCACGGGTGGCATGTTTGCCTTTGTCGGTATTAATAATGAACGAGTTGTCGGCTTGTTTGTCCAGTGTCAACACTCGCTCACCCAGCACCATATCCGGTTTGAACATATTGGCTTGTTGGACTAGATTCTTGACCAGATCGATTGAAATAACTTTTGGGTAACCTGGCACATCGTAGATAAATTTCTCCGGATAAAGCGCAGTCAGTTGACCGCCAGCCTCGTCCAGTGCATCGATGACCTTGATCTTCATCTCGCGCAAGCCGCCATAAAACGCTCCGAATAAGCCAGAGGGGCCAGCGCCAATGATCGTAACATCGTGAATTTCATTTGCTTCACTCATGATTTCAATTGCCTTAATTACTCTTTTCTATTATTCAAGGGTTGCACTTATGAAAATGACACTTTGTAAGTGCTATCCAATTTCGCTATAAAAGCGTTATTAGTGTAGCACGCGTAACTGATTAATTTCTAATCGGAAGACCGATAGAATGGAGAAGTTCGAGCCTGCTGAGCGGTCGCGCTGAAAAGTGAGGAAAGTCCGGACTCCACAGGGCAGGATGCTGGCTAACGGCCAGGCGGGGTGACCCGACGGAAAGTGCAACAGAAAAGATACCGCCGGAATCTTTCATTTCACATCTTTCATCTTTCATTTCACATTTCTGATCGAGTTCTTCGTCAAAATGAGAAATGAGAAATGGCAAATGAGAAATGAGAAATGAGAAATGAGAAATGAGAAATGAAAGATTCCGGTAAGGGCGAAATGGTGCGGTAAGAGCGCACCGGCGGTGCAGTGATGTGCCGGCCAGGCAAACCCCATCCGGAGCAACGCCAGATTGCGCAGTTGAAGCGGCTCGCTGATGCGCAGGTAGGCGGCTAGAGCGTCGTAGTAATGCGGCGTCGAGATAGATGATCGCGCCTCATTGTCTTTGGCAATGGGAACAGAATCCGGCTTATGACGCGGGCTCGAACAACGATGATTTTAGTTAGCTCAAACTCAGCAAAATGTCTGGGAAAACAGTTTCGGGGGCCAAGCTGATCTTTGGACTGTGAGAACAGCTTGGCCCCCGAAGGTTTATCCTCTTCCTCTAGCAAACCGAACTGAGCAACTACGCGGCCAGATGTGGGCCTTCGACGGTGGACTTGAGCAAATGCAGCGCAATCGCCACACCAATCACCGCAATCGCCAAGAAGTGCAACGGAGCTGAATCAACCGAGAAGCTATTGAGATAGGGCATCAAGTTGGCTGAATCGGCCAGGGCGTTGCTGGTAAACAGAATGTAGCCGAAGCCGCCGAGCAAACCCAAACCGACAGATGTGATGATGATCTCGATAACTGCGTTGATGATGGTGTTGATGATTTTCATGGCTGTCCTTTATGTCTCTTCGTCTTTGTGCTGATTTATTTAGTCGTCTTGTAGGCAATACTATAAGGCTAAAGGCCTAGAAAAAGACTAGGACTTTAGTTGCATTCATACTTTAGTCGTAGAGATTGCTGAATGCTTATATTGCATACAAAGATATTTATTTGTATACAAATTTTTAATCTGACATGCAGCCCATGCTGCAGAAATAAAGCCCCATATTTTTGTAGCAAATCGGGCCTAAAGAAAGCGCGTGTCCATCTAAGCACCTAAGCGCAGTTATAAAAATATAGTCGCTAAAGTTGGAAACGGCTTTCATCCACAAGCCTATATCTGACATAGCCAGTTGGCTCTACATTATTGCTATGCTGGTGTTTATACAATTTATTCGATCGGGCTTGATATGGGTCTTGATATGGAGCTTGAGTAGATACAAGAGTTTACAGATTTTGCCGGTCCTTAACGGCGCTTTAGCCATGTTGTTATTCCTGGCGGTGTTGCCAGTAGGCGGTAGCCAACAGGTTGTTGCACAAATGGCAGGCGTATGTAACCAAATGTTGACCCAATGGACTTTTGATAACTCAGTCAGTGCCATTCAAACGCCCGCTAGTTTTGGTACCGGCAATGCGATGGCTGGCCCGGGTCTGGGGTTTTTGCAAATTGTGACTGAGACTGGCACCAATTTGGCTTGGAGTGCAGGCAGCTTTGCGACAACGATCAGCTTGGGTATTGCAGCAAACGACTACTTTACGTTTAGCACAGGCACTGTGGGCCAAACCGGGGTTCAGCTTCGCTTTGATGGGCAAAGAACCCCAACTGGGCCGCAGAACTTGACGGTGTACTACAGTGTTGATGGCGTGGCATTTGCGGCAGGGCCAACCTTTGCGGTCAGTACAACCTATCAGACATTTACGGCTGATTTGAGCAATGTGGCCGCGCTAAATAATCAAACGCAAATTTCGTTGCGTATTTACGGATATGCTGCTGGTAGCAGTGCTGGACGATTGCGGCTGGACAACGTTACAGTGATTGGCAGCATTCCTTGTCCAACACCAACGCCCAGCCAAACGCCGTTGCTTACGGCAACTGCTACAGAGACCGCCACGGTCACGCCCATTCCAACGGTGACAGACACGCCGTTGCCGACAGAGACCGCCACCGCGACGTCCATTCCAACGGTGACAGACACGCCGTTGCCGACCGAAACCGCCACCGTGACGCCCATTCCAACGGTGACAGACACGCCGTTGCCGACAGCCACTGACACCCGCACGCCAACGCCGACCAAAACACCTACCGACACTCGCACGCCGACGCCTACCAAGACGCCCACCGACACCCGCACGCCAACATCAACCAAAACACCTACCGACACCCGCACGCCAACATCAACCAAAACACCTACCGACACCCGCACGCCAACGCCTACCAAAACGCCCACCGACACACTCACGCCAACACCAACCAAGACGCCCACCGACACACTCACGCCAACAACAACCAACACACCAACCGACACCCGC
>JANMVQ010000483.1:0-10857 GCA_031392845.1 Chloroflexota bacterium | reverse complement strand
CCCAACCTGATCATTTTTACGGCACCAACGCGTTACGGATGCCTTGTATGCATGAACAATAGCTTGCAATGATCCTGGCTTGAGCGGTCCAAATTGATTCACCGCCTCAGGTGTAGGTCGTCGCTCTGATGTGGGTTGCACAAAATCTGGTAGAGACGCGAAATTTCGCGTCTCTACCAAATTTCGCGTCTCTACCAAATTTTGTTTATCAATGATCACAATGCCATGAATATGATTGGGCATAACAACAAAAGCATCTAATGCCACATGTTTGAAGTGAGCGGAGATTGCATGCCAGTTTTCTGCCGCGATTTGGCCTATGGATGACAGAGCAAGAGCATCATCACGAACTGTTCCAAAAAATTGTGCCCGTGCCTGCGTGCAGATTGTGATGAAATACCAACCATCATTAGCATAGTCCCAAGTTTTCAAGCGAGTGGTTTCAATGCGATATTTGTCACGAAACAAGGTCATGGTGACGGCATTGTAGGAAATTCGTGGCCATATTTCGTCCGCCCTTCGATTGGAAATGCATCCAACCTGGGTTGTAGAGACGCGATATATCGTGGAGACGCGACATGTCGCGTCTGTACGATGTGCGGGATTTATCCGGGTGGGTTGTAGAGACGCGACATGTCGCGTGTGTACGATGTGCGAGATTTATCCGGGTGGGTTGTAGAGACGCGATATATCGCGTCTCTACGATGATTTGGGTTTGGCGCGGGATTTTCCATTCTTCCCCGCTTTAGCCTCGGCGGCATCCAGCTCGGCATCGCGGGCCAACACGGGCTTGAGAAAATGGCCGGTGTAAGAACGCTCGGCTGCAGCGACGATGTCTTCGGGCGTGCCCTCGGCCACCACAGTGCCGCCGCCCGCACCCCCTTCTGGCCCCATATCGATCAGCCAATCTGCGACTTTGATGATGTCTAGATGGTGCTCGATCACCACGACCGTGTTGCCGTCGTTGACTAACTGCTGCAACACTTGGATCAACTTGGCCACATCCTCCTGATGCAATCCGACGGATGGTTCGTCCAACACATAGATAGTGCGGCCGGTGGCGCGTTTGCTAAGCTCGCGGCTGAGCTTAATACGCTGGGCCTCGCCGCCGGATAGCGTGGTGGCGGGTTGACCCAGTTTGACATAGCTCAAACCAACTTCAGTCAATGTATCCAGCTTACGCGCAATGGAGGGGTGATCCTTGAAGAAGACCTGCGCTTCGCTGATTGTCATCTCCAGCACCTCATGGATGTTCTTGCCTTTGAACTTGACTTGCAACGTCTCACGGTTAAAGCGCGAGCCATGACAGACATCGCAGGTCACGTAGATATCGGGCATGAATTGCATCTGAATCTGCAACACACCCTGACCCTCGCAGGCCTCGCAGCGCCCACCCTTTACATTAAATGAGAAGCGTCCGCTTTTGTAACCACGCGTTTTGCTCTCGGTCAACTCGGCAAACAGCTCACGCAACGGTGTCCATAGCCCGGTATAGGTTGCTGGGTTGCTGCGCGGAGTGCGGCCAATCGGCTGCTGGTCTATATTGATGACTTTGTCGAGCGCTTCCAGCCCGGTCACATCATCGATCTTGCCCGGACGCTCCATCGCGCCATTCAGCTTGCTGGCGAGCACCTTATACAAGCACTCAATGATCAGCGAGCTTTTGCCGCTGCCACTGACGCCCGTCACCACAATCAACTTGCCCAACGGAATATCGACGCTGACGTTTTGGAGATTATTCTCGCGCGCGTTCTTGATCGTGATCTTCTTTCCATTGCCTGTGCGGCGCTGAGCCGGTGAGTGGATACGTTTACGCCCACTCAAATACGCGCCCGTCAGCGAGATCGGGTGTTTCATGATTTGCGCCGGTGTGCCTGCTGCAATCACGCTGCCGCCATGTTCGCCCGCGCCCAATCCCATATCGATGATGTAGTCGGCGGCTTTCATTGTGTCGTCATCATGCTCGACAACTAGCACAGTGTTGCCCAAATCGCGCATCTTCTGCAGCGTAGTAATGAGGCGGGCTTGATCGCGCTGGTGCAGCCCAATTGACGGCTCATCCAGTACGTATAACACGCCCATGAGCTGCGATCCAACCTGCGTGGCCAGCCGAATGCGTTGACTCTCGCCACCACTCAACGTCATGGCCGCACGGCTGAGATTCAAATAATCCAGCCCCACATCGACCAGAAAGGTCAGCCGCGCCCCAATTTCCTTCAAGATTTGGCGGGAAATTTTAATGTCACGCTCACTCAGAATTGACGATTGACGATTGACGATTGACGATTGTTTCCCCGTCCTCCGTCCTCCGTCCTCCGTCGCCTGCTGCGGCGCAAGCGACTCCACCCACCCCAGCGCCTCGCCGATATTCATGTCGCTGACGTCGATAATATTCTTGCCAGCGATCCGGACGCACAACACTTCCTCGCGCAGACGCTTGCCGGCGCATGCCGGGCACTCGCGGTAGGTCATCAGCTCTTCGATAGATTGCTTGATATAGTCCGAGTTGCTTTCGCGGTAGCGGCGCATGAGGTTGTTAACCACGCCTTCGAAGTTGACATCAAAGCTGCGTTTCTCGCCCATCCGGTTGGTGTAGTTCAGCTTCACTCGCTCGCCACCGGTACCAGTCAAAATAACATCGCGTTGCGCCTGGTTTAGTTTTTTCCACGGCTTGTCCATGGGGATGTCAAACGCTTTGCAGACCGAATTCAGCATTTGGCGCGACCAGCCCTCATCCTCATTGCTGCTGCTGTTCCAACCGCTGGCGTTAATAGCGCCGTCGTTGAGCGACAGATCGCCGTTGGGAATAATCAGCGCTGCGTCGATCTCCATCTTGCTGCCCAACCCTTGGCACTCTGGGCAGGCCCCATCCGGCGAGTTGAACGAAAACAAGCGCGGCTCCAAATCTGGATAGCTCTTGCCAGTGGCGGGGTCGACTTTCTTCTCGCTAAATAAGACGTCGCGCCATTCGGTGTTTCTAAGGTTCGAAGGTTCGGAAAGTTCTGAAGGTTTTGCGCGTTTCGAACCTTCTGAACCTGATGAGCCTTCAGAACTTTCCGAACCTGCTGAACTCCCCTGTACCATCGCAATACAAAACCCCGCCCCCAGCTTGAGCGCGGTCTCGACCGAGTCGTTGAGGCGGGTCAGAAATTGGCGACGCTCGTCGTCGTTGGCCAATTGCTCAATCTCCAATCTCCAGCCTTTCTTCTCTGCCCCCAAATCTTCCGGGATCACCAAACGGTCGACCACCGCCTCGATATTGTGGATCTTGTAGCGGTCGAGTTCAATATCTTCGTTCACATCACGGACGGTGCCGTCGATACGGGCGCGCACGAAGCCCTCTTTGCGGATGTCCTCGAAGACCTGTTGGTGGTGGCCCTTCTTGTCCTGGATCAATGGCGCAAGCACTTGCACGCGCATTCCGACGGGCATGGCCGCGATCTGGTCGACAATCTGCTCGGCGCTCTGCGCGACCAGCGGCTGGCCAGTGACTGGCGAGAACTGCACGCCGATGCGGGCAAACATGAGGCGTAGGTAGTCGTAAATCTCTGTCACCGTGCCGACGGTCGAGCGCGGGTTGTGGCTGGCACCCTTCTGGTCAATCGAGACAGCGGGCGAGAGGCCTTCGATCTGATCGACATCTGGCTTCTCCATCTGGCCCAAAAATTGGCGGGCATAGGCCGACAGCGATTCCACATAGCGGCGCTGACCTTCGGCAAAGATCGTGTCGAAGGCCAGTGAGCTTTTGCCGCTGCCGCTCAGCCCGGTGATGACCACGAGTTGATCGCGCGGGATCTCCACGTTGACGTTCTTTAGATTGTGCATGCGCGCACCGCGCACGATTATTTTGTCGGATGACATGGGCAGAGTATTGAGAAATTATGCGTCATAAGTCATGCGTTACGAGTCATGAATCACAAATTACCGATGAAGTATGAGCAAAATAAAATTAGGTTTCAGATGCCGAACACATGAGTTGGAGCAGCGTGGGTTACAACTACCTGTTGACTATAGCACAGGTGTTCGATGGGGGATTTCCCCCTTGGAGAAGAGCACCCATAAGTCGCATAATAAAAAGCATGAACACATCGCACACAACAAATACTCATAAGCCTACGCGCACTGCCCTTGAAAATCTTCGCGGCGTTTACAAAGGTCTTTTGATAGTCGCTTTAATTTGCGCTGCCGGTTACATCGCTGCGTTTGGCATGATTACTAATCACCAAGAAGGGTTTGACGGTCTGGTTGTCGCAGCGGGCTTTGGGATAGTCTTCATCATCAGCGCAGTTATTGCCCTGATCGTCTTCTGTGTCGCTGCCTTTAACTATCATCGCCGAGCGTGGGCTGTATTGATTGCGACACCACTGATCGTCATTGGCCTGCCCATTATGATCGCGATGGGGTATGGGAATTTCGTTTGGAAGTACCCACGCCCGACTGCGCAAGAGCGGCAGCAAGAACAGGCGCGACGAGAGGCGGCGGCTCGAGCCTACATCGCGCAGCAAATCCCCACGCCGACACCCTTACCCCCCATCGACTACACCGATAACAACATTCTGATTCCCAACTTCTATCGTAGCACCCAGCATCATCGCCCACTCTCTAGCTTATCCTTCAAGCCCAATGCCGACTTCGGCGACACTTTTGTCGGTCACAAACAATTCGTGATGACGGCGACAAATCGTTATTCCGGTCAAGCCATTGGCATTCAGGCGATATACACTGACGCATGCGCAGCGAAATGGCAGGCGTATCCCGGTAGCGCCGATCCCGATCATTTGGCCCGTTTGGGTGCAAGCTTATTGTCAGGCGAGCTGCTGTTTGGCGAGTATGCGTGCGTAGGGTTACGGATATCCGCGCCGTTGCGTGTCGGCAATACTTACATCAGCATCAAGCCGAACGAGCATGGCAGTTGGGTGGAACTGGCCGAGTTGCCACAGCTAATCAACGTAATCGAGAATACGCAGCCTACGCAGCCACGCTCAGCACCTTGACCTCCCGATCAATCTTTTGCGCCAGTTTCCGTTCGGCCACTTCTAGATCATATCGGGCCTGCAAGCGCATCCATACTTCGGCGCTAGTACTAAAGTAACGAGCCAACCGCATAGCAGTGTCGGCACTAACCCCACGCTTGCCATGAACAATTTGGTTAATCCGTAGTGATGGCACGCCAATATCCTGTGCTACTCGATATTGACTCAAGCCAAGCGGTTTCATAAAATCTTCTAGTAGGATTTCACCCGGATGCACTGGATCTAGTCTTTCCATATTTGTTAAAGTCTCGCTTGCATTAGCCAATTAGCATCAATGATAATCTTCAACCACAACCTCAGTTGCTTCGTTTGTTTTCTCAAACCAACGAAAGCAAATTCGCCACTGATCATTGACTCGAATGCTGTATTTGCCAGCACGATCTCCCGACAGTTTCTCCAGACGATTACCCGGTGGTGAGAGTAGATCGCGTATATCTTTGGCTTCGTGCAAATACACCAGCTTTCGCCGTGCTACATTTTGAATCTCACTTGGCAGCTGACGCGATTTGAAGCCTTGAAATACAATTTCAGTCTCCTTGTTGCCAAAAGATGATATCACTACGCGATAATATCATATGTCGATGGTGTTTGATCGCAACGTAGAGGACACCACTCATGGAATGGGTGTAGCCGTGGCATTTGGGTCAGGTGTCCCGGTGGGTGTCGCGGTGACAAGCACAACCACCTCCGCCGGCACTGTCAGTGTGCCGCTTGTGCCGCTGACCACGATATACAGCGGTTTAGGCGGAGCTTCCTTCAATGTGAGATTGACCTTGAGCACACCCTTATCACTGGCCTTCGCTCGCGTTACGCGACGAGCATTGGTGCCTTCGGCATTATCGGCCACACTGATGTTCACCTGCTCATTTTTGGTCCAGCCCGTGCCGGTCACCAGCAGTTGGTTGCCATTGCTCAACGTCGCGTTGGCCCTCGGGGAGCCTGGGAGGATGGTAACTGTGGGTCGGCGGGTAGGCTGCACAGTTGGCTGTGGCGTATCGGTTTCAATGGGTATTGCCGTTTTAGCGGCAGTTGGCGCAGGTGTGTGTGTCTGCGTCGGCGGCACAGACGTTTTTGTTGCACTCGGTTGGGGTGTCGGCGTATCAGTGTTGATTGGGATGGGCGTGAATGCAATCGTAGCGGTGGCAGGAATAGGCGATGGGATCGATGTCACTGTGGGCGGCGCGGGTTGCGTAGGCACCGGCGTTTGAGTGAACAAGGGTAAAGGTGTGATCGTCGGCGGCACTGGCGTCTGCGTGCGCACGGGTGTGCCAGTCGCTGCGGGCTGAGGCGTGTTTGAAGGAAATGGCAGAGGTGTGATACTGGGTGCAGGCAAGGGTGTATTCGTAGGCGGATTGGCTGGTGCCAGCGTAATCTCCAATTGTGCCCGCGCCAAGCCAGTGCGTTCGTAATATTCCAGACGCAACGCATGCGTACCTGCGTTTAGATTAATGTCATGGGTCGCAGTGCGGCTGCCGCCATCGCGCCACTCATCCACAATTTGGCTGCCGTCCACAAACAAGCGCGCCCCATCATCAAAGCGCACTGTAAACCGATATGTGCCTGCGCCAAAGTTCTGGCTGCGTGTCCAACGCACCGAATAGCTGTCCGCAGGCAAACGGCTATCTGGTGCGCCACTGCTCCAATCAAAGTTGATGTCGCGGTCGTTGCGGACAAGTACCGGCTCGCCACCTAAAACAGGATTGTTGTAAT
Source organism: Chloroflexota bacterium (assembly GCA_031392845.1). Lineage (GTDB taxonomy): Bacteria > Chloroflexota > Anaerolineae > J036 > Brachytrichaceae > JANMVQ01. Next base: position 4,114 of record JANMVQ010000483.1, on the reverse strand, counting down.
ACTCGCCGTGCCAATCTGGGAAATTCTGCGGCGTGGCAGTAGGAATCGGGGTGTTAGTCGCGCGTGGTGTAGATGTAGGTGTCGGGGGAATCGCTGTTGGAATAGGGCTAGGCGAATAAATCGGAATAATTATTACGGGCGTGCGAGTGGGCAATGGCACTTCAGGTGGGGTGGGAATGCTCTCTGTCGTCGCAGGCGGCGTGTTGGTGTTGGGTGCGCCGGTCGGCGATGGCAGCAATGCGACTGTGGCCCTTAGCGTTGGCGTGGGCACCACTGTAGGAAAAAAATTAAATGGACTCAGTGCACGACATGACAAACCCAATGCGGCAAACGCAATCCCCGCAGCAAACATAACTACCAAAGGTAAATAAGAGCGAATCCGATTCATCTTCTAGTCTTGCGAGAGAATAAACTGCTCATTTTTCAACTCGCGTGTCCCAAACGAGCGCAACCCGGCGTTGGCGTTAAACAACCACAGCGTCTGGCGAGAGCGCGATCCAAATGACGTGTTTGGCAAATCGATCAAAATATTAGCGGTGCCATGTTGGCGCACCTGAAAGTGATAGCGGCGACGCCCACTAGGCAAAGTCGCAAATTTGGCTCCGCCAAATGTCACATCGTCGATGATTGTGAGGCCGCTGCTATTAATTAGATCCACCGATGGCATACCGGGCGAGAGGTTGACCACCCGATAGCGAAAATAGCCCGCTCTGGGTACTGCTGGATCAGTTATGGCCATCGGAAACAAGGTTGCGCGGCGATCAGCAATGCCAATCACATAACTGTAACTCGGCGGCAAACTGACGTTAAACTGCACAATGGGCAATGTAGTAGCAATATTGGCTCCTGCTGGAAACACCCGAAACAAGTGCAGCCCCTCGCCCAAGGGAAAAGATCGGCTGAACGTACGAAAAGGCAGGTTGCTGACCAGCAAAGTTTGGTTATCGTACAGATCGATTGCGCCGGTGTCGGGAGATGCGTTCAACACCTTTACAGTCACATTGACTGCCGAGGCTGGAGCCGGCGTAACACCCCCAAACAGTAATACTAACGTTATGATCAATAACGTCGTCGAGCGGACGAATAGCATGATTGCAGTTTATCAGATGCACGCCTTATTTCCCCTCGTTATAATCGCCCGATGTTGTTGATCCGCAAATATGACCACCTTGGCAATTTAAAGGTCCATTACGAAGGCCGACTGGTCAGTCGTGACGTGCAAAGTCGCTGCATTGTTGCGGAAGCGGAATGGATCAGCCCAACAGCCCGGCTGGGTTATGTCACGCTAAATGCTGGCGATCTCTTCATTGAAACATTCTATGAAAATCGTTGGTATAACATCTTTCAGATTCAATCGCCGCAGGGGCAGCTGAAGGGCTGGTATGCCAATATCAGTCGTCCAGCACGGATCGTGCCCGAGGCCAATGAAGTTGAGATTGAGTGGGATGATCTGGCCCTAGACGTTTGGATGTGGCCTAATGGCAAGATGCAAACCATGGATGAACATGAGTTTGATGATATCAAGCCAGAATTAACCCCAGACGAGCTGGTGCAGTCTTTGGCAGCAGTAGACAAAGTGCGGATGGAGCTGAAGCGACGTTGGCGCAGCTATGCCAATGACCGCATCGCCGCGCTACTGGGTGAACGGGGTTGGACTATCGGCACCGCTGAATCTTGCACCGGGGGGTTGATTGGCGATTTGTTAACCAATCGGGCTGGCAGTTCCAGTTACTTTTCGGGCGGTATCATCAGTTATAGCAACGACATCAAAAATCGTTTGTTGACTGTTAATGCCGAGACGCTGAAAAACGCGGGTGCAGTAAGCGAAGCATGTGCACTTGAGATGGCACACGGTGTCCGTCAGACTTTGCAGGTGGATGTGGGCATCAGTGCTACCGGCATTGCTGGCCCAGATGGCGGCAGCGCCGACAAACCGGTCGGATTGGTCTATGTGGGTATCAGCAGCCCTAAGGGCGATCTGGTCCAAAAATACACTTGGCCATATGATCGGATGGGCAATAAACGCGCCACCGCCGATGCCGCATTACAAGCTGTGATCGAGCATTTGAGTAAGTAAGATTTAGACAAAATAAACATCATGTCAAAAAGAGTTCATAAATACCGCAATCCCAATCTTCCCCAAGAAGCCTTTAACAACCCGATTGCCACAGTGAGCAATACCACTACTGTCGCAGCGGCGACCGCACAAGCCACCAGCAGTGCCCGCAAGATCAATTGGGGTGATGAATACGGCGAGGTGTTGGGCGATCTGCGCAAGACCGCCATCATCGCCGTCGCCATGGTTGCGGCCATGGTCGTGCTGTCGTTTGTAATTCGCTAGTCGCGAGGAGCGTGAGGTGAGGAGCGTGAGGCGACAAATTCGCCTTTCGCCCTTCGCTCCTCGCCCTTCGCCCTTCGCCCTTCGCCCTTCGCCCTTTGCTCCTCACCCTTCGCATTAAGCCCATGCCCCAAGTTGTTCTCAAGTCCGGTCGCGATAAAAGCGTCCGCAACCGGCATCCACGCCTGTTCGCAGGCGGCATCAAGCAAGTCGACGGCAAACCCAAAGAAGGTGATGTTGTCGATGTGCTGGACAATAAGGGCGAATGGCTGGCACGCGGGATCATCAATCAACAAGCGCAGATTGCGGTGCGCTTACTGACGTGGGATGCTGACGAAACAATCGATGATGCATTTTGGCACCAGCGAGTAGCGGCTGCGGTGCACCGTCGCAATATCGATCCGCTGTTGCGGGAGACCAATGCGCGTCGTGTTATCTTCAGCGAAAGCGATGGGTTGCCGGGCGTCATCGCGGATGACTATGCCGGACATATCGTGCTGCAAACATCGACTTTGGCCGCGTCCCGGGCGCGACCGGTCGTAACGGATGCGCTCGTGCAATTGCTCCAACCCGTTTGCATCGTAGAACGCAACGACGAAGAGCGCCTCAAGCATGAACATGTGCAACAAAGTGGCGGGATACTCTATGGCGCTATACCGACTGGCCCAGTCACCATCACCGAACACAATGAGCATTTTCAGGTGCATTTGGCCGGCGGGCAAAAGACTGGTTTTTATTTGGATCAACGCCAGAATCGTAGGATTGTGCAACGCTATGTCACCCCAGGCAGCCGGGTGCTAAATTGCTTTTCTTATACGGGCGCATTTGGGGTTGCCGCTGCAATCGCAGGGGCGCAGCAGATTATCAATGTCGATTCATCGGCCGATGCTTTGGCCCTGGCTCGCCAGAATTTCGCCTTGAATCAGATCGATACCAATGCGGCCAATATCGACGCAGGTCATCCAGAGCGGGTGAGTTTTGTGTGCGACGATGCATTTGATGATTTGCGCCGACGTCGGGCGCGGGGTGAGCAATTCGATGTGGTGATTCTCGATCCACCCAAGTTTGCGCACAACATTAATCAGGTCGATAAGGCCGCACGTGCCTACAAAGATATGAATCGCGTGGGTTTGGCATTGGTCAAACCGGGCGGCGTGTTGGCAACATTTTCATGTTCGGGTGTTATCTCGGCAGAATTATTGCAAAAAGTGATATTCAGCGCATCTATCGAAGCCCATCGCGATGGGCAAATTTTGGAGCGTCTGACGCAAGCCAGTGATCACCCCGTATTATTGAGTTACCCCGAAAGTGAGTATTTGAAAGGCTTAATCGTGCGGGTCTATTAGTTACCCGAATAACAGCGCCCATATAGAATTAACTGAGTAATTTTGTAGATTTATATAAGCAATTCTTCTCATCAGCAGATAATTTCACATTTGTCCTCCTTTTGTCACTCTGCCTTAGGCGGCTTACTAGAGAAAGTTATTGATCTTAGCGGGTGAGTCCCTATAATCAACGTAGATTATGTCTGCTTGGCTAAACAAGTTTTGTCTATACATAACTGTTTTCGCTACAGTTGATCATTGCAAATATCCGAGTGCTTTATTCAATCTAAAGCTCAGGCAAATACTTTCTTGGCTCTACCGGCTTTGACGGGAAACTTGTCATTCCGAACGCAGTGAGCCGAAGGTCCCAGTGGCGTTAATCGTAAGTGTTTCGCCACTGGGACCTTCGGTTCGCTTTGCTCAGCATGACAACGCTATTTCCCGCTAAAGT
>JANMVQ010000482.1:0-2706 GCA_031392845.1 Chloroflexota bacterium | reverse complement strand
ACTTTAGCGGGAAATAGCGTTGTCATGCTGAGCAAAGCGAACCGAAGGTCCCAGTGGCGAAACACTTACGATTAACGCCACTGGGACCTTCGGCTCACTGCGTTCGGAATGACAAGTTTCCCGTCAAAGCCGGTAGAGCCAGAATTTGAAATAAAAAGGTCCGAAGCATAAAAAATGCTTCGGACCTTTTGTTGTTAGCGGCTTTGTAGCGATGCGCCGTGGAAAGAGCAGACAGGCAACGAGTGGTGGGTTGCCCAGATGAATAAGCTAAGGCCGCACGATCTCACCGTCGCGGCGACGATCCTCAGCCATGTAGTACGACTTTGAGGCCAGATCAGGGTTGACCAAGGCGCGTGCCTTGACTTCGTCAACATCGATCCCCAAACCTGCTTGATCATTGGCGTAGAGATAGCCGCCCTCCAACGTCGCGTGGCCGGGAAACAGGTCATACTCCTCCGGCGCAAAATGATTCTCTTCTTGAATGCCAAAGCTATAGCTGGCCATATCCAAATGCATGGCGGCCATCTGATTCACGGGATCGTTGTCGCCGCCTTCCTGCCAGGCGGTACGCACCCCAAACCATTCGCACAGGGTGGCGATCTTGCGGCATTGGGTGATGCCACCCCCCTTCGACACCCGCACCCGCACAAAGTCGATCAGCCGCTCAGTAATCAGCGGCACATATTCATGTGGGTTGATAAATAGCTCACCCATCGCCTGCGGGGTGACGCATTGCTGTCGGACCAGCCGATACCAATCGACATGTTCTGGCGCGAGCAGATCTTCCAGAAAGAAGAGTCGATAAGGTTCCAATAATTTGGCCAGATGAACTGCATTATGGGGGTGCAAATGCTCATGCACATCGTGGGTGAGCTTGGGTTCAAAGCCAATTTTGTCGCGCAAGTATTCGAACATGGCTGGGATGTTTTGCAGGTAAGCCTCATCGTCAAATGCAGCAGCTTGGGGCCAATGGTTTTTGGGCAGGCCAGCTTTGGCGGATTCGATGAAACCACCGCCGCCATAGGGACCCAATTGACAACGGATGACGTGGTATCCCTCGGCCATGTAGCGCCGCACATCGTCTTCGAGTTCCTGCAGCGTATTGCCGCCAGCATGGGCGTAGGCCATGACCGCACTGCGGCAAGGCCCACCCAACATACGGTAGACCGGCATACCCGCCTCTTTGCCCTGAATGTCCCACAGGGCCATGTCGATGCCGGCTTGGGCAGTATTAAGGGTGGCATCGTTGCGCCAATAGCCACTGGTGTAAACGGATTGCCAGATATCTTCGATGCGCCCGACCTCGCGGCCGATCAGCAGCGGGGCGATAGCCTCGACGGCAGCCTCAATCACCCGACAGCGAAAGTGATCGCTCGACGAGCCAATGCCATATAAACCGGGTTGATCGGTGAGCACTTTTACGAACAACCAGGTGCCATTCACGCGGGTTCGAATCGTTTGGATTGCGGTAATTTTTGCCATAAGGTTGAGTCTTAAAGTTATGCTGATCGCTGCGGCAGGCGCCAGTGCGACCACAGAATCGCGCACGGTTCACCAACGCGCACTTGTTGGTAATACACGCTGAAAATACTGCCATCGGGCAACTCGACTGAGGCTGGGTAGCCAAGATCCCAGGTCGGTCCATCAGCGCGAATCACCCAATCGCCTTCCCAACTCATACCGTCGTCGTAACTGAGCATGGCTCGTTGTCCAAAGGGTTCCAAGCGATGGCTATATACGCACACCAGCGCACCGGATGAATGCCGGATGACATGAGGTGGTGCACCATGACTGTGAGTCGTTGGATGAGCAGTCGTCCAGGTCAAGCCGCCATCGGTGGATTCGGTCTGCATGATGCTGAAGTGGGTCAATCCAGCCCGCGAGAGGTCGCCACCAGTCTGGTCACTTGGCCGGGCATTCTCCAGTCGAATCAGACCGATCAGTTGACCAGAGGGCAACTCAACCAGATGCGGTTCATGATAATTGGCGGCCACAGTGCCGACTGGAATCGGCACTTCAGAGAGCGTATGCCAGTTGCGTCCGCCATCGTCGCTGGCTGCGGCGATGATGCTGGCTGTATACATATCCCGTGCGTCCTTACCAAAATAGAGCAAACGACCACTACGCAGCAGGATAGGCCCATGCGGGGCAGAGGCAGGCGCAGCGATCGGGGCGCTCCAGGTGGCACCGGCATCGTCACTCAGCAAGATCCAGGAGCCAACGTGGGGCTTGACGATCTCGTCTGTCAACACGGACAGCGGTTCACGCCATTGCGCCCGCAGTTCGGGGGCAGCGGCAGTCTCATCAACAAAGGGTCGCGGGTCAGATGAAAAGGTCGCCACCAATAACCGTGATCCACCCAGGCTAATCACACCCGAATCGCGATCATCGATGGGCGTATCTCGGATGATGCGTGGCGGCGACCAAGTGACGCCGTTATTGCGGCTGGTATTGATGACGACCTTACCCCACGGACAAATGTGCCATTGGCGCAGGCCGGAACTAGCGACGACGAGTGTGCCATCGTCCATTCGGGCGACAGATGGCCAGCCAAAATAGCCCAATTGGGCATCGGGCAAGTGACACACGATGCCGTGCGTCGCATGCAGGTGTTTTGAGTGTTGCGAAGTCATATTCGAATTTAGATGCTTCGCAATTGATAACTATTCGACAGAAATTGTCAACTGGAGTGGATAGAAATCATAG
>JANMVQ010000481.1:0-10458 GCA_031392845.1 Chloroflexota bacterium | reverse complement strand
GGAGAAGCCACTGAAAAGCCAAATGGGACGCGGACGCTTTGCGCGCTGATTTTCGCGGATTTCTTTATAAATGTCTGCTTCAAATCCGCGTTTATCCTGAAAATCCGCGTCCTATGTTCCTTTCTCCGACAGGCTGCTAGAACGTGTCAAAAGGTTCGGGGTGACAGACTTAAGTGTTTGCTGGTAACTATTCAGTCCAAATTTGGTTTTTGTCCGCGAATAACGCAAATTTACGCTAATCTTATTTGCGAAGATTAGCGTGATTAGCGGATTTTAATTGTGGCTGAATAGTTGCGTTTGCTGTACTCAATCTCCTATTTGTCTTGCACCTGCAACAAACTGTGCAACCGTACTCGCATGATGCAAACGCACGACTTCGCCTACTACGATGACCAGCGGCGCTCCCAACCCAGCCTGCTTCACATCGTCACCGATGCTGGCCAGTGTCCCAATCACAAATCGTTCATCGGGCAGTGTCGCGGATTGGATGGCGGCGACTGGCGTATGTGCGGCGCGGCCAGCTTCAATTAACACTTGTGCGATCTCGCCGATATGACTGGCCCCCATCAAAATTATCAGTGTGTCGATCTGCACCAGCGATGGCCAATGCGGTGGAACCGCACCCTCGGCCCGTTGCGCAGTAACAACTGCAAACGAGGCCGCTAGCTCACGGTGCGTCACCGGGATATTTAGTGCCGCTGGCGCGGCCAGAGCGCTGCTGATGCCAGGAATCACCTTAAATGCGATGCCAGCGTGCACCAGTGCTTCGACCTCCTCACCCCCGCGCCCAAACACAAATGGGTCGCCGCCCTTCAAGCGGGCCACGATATGGCCCGCTTGCGACAACTCGATCAACATGGTGTTAATGTCAGCCTGATCAGCCTTGCGCCCATACCCGCGTTTGCCCATTGCAATGCGCAACGCCTCAGGCCGGGCCAACGCCAACATTTCCTCGCTGATCAACGCATCATGTACGATGGCCGTGCAGCGTTGCAATGCCTTTAAGCCGGCCACAGTAATAAGGTCGGGATCGCCGGGGCCTGCGCCAATGAGATAGACCATGTTGGCTAAAGCTTCCATTCCAAATTGCTTACGATCTGCGCGACACGGTTGATCGGTAGTGCACGTTGATCTGCCAAGATGTGCGTAGCGGCGCAGAGTTGTTGATGGAGTAGCAAATGCGCGCGCTTCACTTCGCCTGTGGCAATGCGGGTCGGAATCTCACTGGCCAGCACGCCTTCCCAAAATATCTGCCGATCTTGATATGACGGCAATTTTTTCTTCACTTGCTTGCGCCAGCCGCCCAGAAACGACGCCAGCCGTCCGGTGTGAGGTTCCAATATCTCATCTTGAATACGGTCACGCAGCTGCTTGGCCAAGCCAGGGCTGGTGCCGGAGGTCGAGACTGCAACCTGTACCGGGCCGTCGCGCACAACGGCAGGCGCAATGAAATTGCAGTTGTCCAGATCATCGACCGCATTCGCTACGCGCTGCTGTTGATTGGCCAACTGATACACCTGTGCGTTGAGTCCCTTGTTGTCGGTCGCCGCAATGACGATGAACGCATTATCTATGTCGCTGGCTTCAAACTTGCGCCGCTGCCAGGTGATCTTGCCGTGCGCCGCCCAAGCCATCACCTTAGCGCTAGCCTCTGGCGCAACCACCACCACCTCAGCCAATGCTTCAATCAAGCCAGCCACTTTGCCCGTGCCAACATAGCCCGCGCCAATCACCAGGCACTTACGCCCGCGTAGATCGAGGTAGATGGGATAGTAAGACATCAGCTCAGTTTCTTCAGTTCATCAAATCCCACTCGGTCACAGAAGTCGCCGAAGGCTTCATTAGGCTGGCGGGTGTTTTTAAAGTGTTGGAAGATCGGTTTGAGTGTGGGCGCGAGTTTATCGAAGGGCACTACATCCTTGAACGGACGGGCCAGACGGGTCCCGTTGACGTTGCCACCCAGATAGATAACATATTTGTTCAAGCTGCGGCCCACGAACGCCAACTCGGCTACATACGGGCGTGCGCAACCATTCGGGCAGCCGGTCATGCGCATGGAGATCGGCTCTTCGGCGATGCCAACCTCTTCCATCACACCCTCAAGCTCTTCAACCAGATGCGGCATGGCGCGTTCGGCCTCGGTGATGGCCAAACCACAGGTGGGTAGGGCAGGGCAGGCCAGCGTGTTGCGGCGCAGTCCACTAATTTGCTCTACCTGGGTGATGCCATATTCCACCAACAACGCTTCGATCTTCGCTTTGTCTTCATTGCGAATGCTGGCGAGCAAGATATTCTGTTGCGCAGTGAAGCGCACTGGCAGATCAAATGTCTTTACGATGTGGCGTAGGCCGCTGCGCAGACGTTGCGGGCCGACATCCGCAATGCGCCCAGAGTCGACTGGCAGGCCGAGGCACCAGTGCAGGCTGTCTTGGCGTTCCCACCCCAAGTGATCGATCACCTTAAACTCCGGCATGGGCCGGGCCAATTGCAATGTAAAGGACAAACGACTCTGCAACTCGGCGATAAATTTCTCCACGCCCCACTCATGCAGCACATACTTGAGGCGGGCGTGCTTACGGTTTGTTCTGTCACCGAAGTCGCGATGCACTCCGACAATGGCTTGCAGTGTTTCGATGCTTTGTTCTGGCGTAATAAATCCCACCACATCAGCCAGCCGCGCAAAAGTCTCCTCGTTGGCATGAGTGATGCCCATTCCGCCACCTGCCACGACGTTGAAGCCAATCAGTTTGTGGTTGTCATCAAATAGCGCGATCAACCCGGCATCGTTGGTAAAGACATCCACGCAGTTGTCGCCGGCAAACGCAATCCCAATCTTGAACTTGCGTGGCAAATAAGTCTCGCCATACAGCTTGTCACCTTCATCTGAAATCAAAGCCTCGCCATCCAGCCAAATTTGGTGATAAGACTTGGTCTTGGGCAACATAGCGTTGCTAATTTGGGTGGCGTACTCCTGCACGGCGATGCGCTCCGGGTCATCGCTAGGGGCTGGGCAAGCCATCACATTGCGCACCACATCGCCGCATGCACCGAATGTGGTCACGAAGGCATGGTTTAACGTGCGAATGGTATCGCGCAGTTCTTGCTTGATCACGCCGTGAAACTGAATCCCCTGACGTGTGGTGATGCGTAGGGTTTGGTTGCCGTATAGTCCGGCGATCTCATCATGGGCCAGGTATTGCTGCGCGGTCAGGCGACCGCCCGGCAACTTGGTGCGCACCATAAAGGAATAACTCTTTACAACCGCGCCGCGCTGATCTCGATTGGTCTGCTCATACGAGCCATGAAATTTGATCAGTACTTTGCCCGCTTCACTTAGAAACGCATCTGAATTGGTCAGATCCTGCGGCAACGAGCCCAGTAGCCCCTGACTTTCCAGTTTGACTTGCTCTACATTTACACTTGACATCTTCTCTCCAACTATTCGTAAACCATTTATAGACCCACTCGTTCTATGCTCGCTTCGACAAACCCCACACCTGCAGTGGTGTTGCTCCATTCGTCGATCAGAATAAACGCCCCATTGGCCGGATTGTCTTTGTAGTCATCGGCAAAAATCGGTGCGCTGAGTTTGAGTGCTGCTTCGCCAATTTCGTTGAGCCTTAACTGCGCCGGTGATTCTGTTGACGTCAGGGTGGCTACATCTATGACATTATGCAACGCCTGCACTTTGGCCCGCACCCGATTTACACCATGCTGCAACACATAGGTCTTGCCCGGCGCAATCGGCGTTTGATCCAGCCAACACAAACGCACGCGTAGTTCTTTGCGCGTGAAGGGCGCTTCGTCCGGTTTCACCAGCAGATTACCCCGACTTACATCGATGTCGTGCGCTAACAAGAGGGTGACTGAATCGCCCGCGTTGGCCTGTTCAACTGACTTTCCTGCCCGTTCGATCCGAGCTATCGTGCTGCGGCGCTCACCTGACAATACCATGATCTCATCGCCGACACTAAACGTCCCGCTGCTCATGCGGCCAGCATAGCCGCGATAGTCGTGCAGTGTCACATCATTGTTGCGTGGGCGAATGACATATTGTACTGACAGCCGGCTGGCGTACTTGCGCGGCGCATGTGCTTCAGCGTTCTCCAGCAGCGTCAGCAGAGCCGGTCCGCTGTACCACGGGGTTTTGTCGCTGCGTTTGATCAAATTATCGCCATGCAGTGAAGCCACCGGCAAGGTGTGAATAATCTGGTTGTCGGGCTTGATCTGAACCGCGAGTTTCTGAAAGTCCGCAATGATCTCGTCAAAGCGTGCTTCGCTGTAACCGACCAAATCCATTTTGTTGACGCATACAATCACGGTCGGGATGCGCAGCATGGCCGCGATGTAGTAATGCCGGGCGGTCTGTTCGACTACGCCGTTGCGCGCATCGATCAAGATAATCGAAACCGATGAGTAACTCGCCCCCGTCACCATGTTGCGGGTGTATTCGAAATGCCCTGGTGTGTCGGCAATAATGTATTTACGGGTGGGCGTGCTGAAATACACATGGGCCACGTCGATCGTGATACCCTGCTCGCGCTCGGCAATCAGGCCATCCGTCAACAGTGACAGATCAAGAAAGTCCACGCCGCGCCGTTTGCTAGCTGCGTCAATCGCTTCGAGCTTGTCCTTTGGCACGCTGCGTGTCTCGTACAGCAACCGTCCAATCAAAGTGCTTTTGCCATCGTCCACAGAGCCGGCGGTAGCGATTCGTAATAGATCCATCAAAAGTATCCGTCCCTCTTGCGCTTCTCCATCGCTGCTTCGCTGCGCTTATCGTCGATACGTGCGCCACGCTCGGAGATGTCTGCTGCGCCGATTTCGGCAATGACATCGAGCAATTCGGTGGCATCGCTGAGCACCGCGGCGGTGCACGTCATATCACCAACAGTGCGGAAGCGCACGGTGGTACGATAGGGCACCTCATTGGGCATCTTGTTGATATACGGCGAATCCGCCCACAACATGCCGTCGCGGTTAAACACATCCCGCTGGTGAGCAAAGTAGATGCTGGGGATTTCAAGCTGCTCTTGGCGGATGTAGTTCCACACATCCAGCTCAGTCCAATTCGAAATCGGGAACACCCGCACATTTTCGCCAGGGGCAATCCGACCGTTGAGCATGTTGAACAACTCTGGCCGTTGGCGCTGCGCATCCCATTGACCAAAATCATTGCGCACCGAGAAGATACGCTCTTTGGCACGGGCTTTCTCCTCGTCACGTCGAGCGCCGCCGATGCAAGCGTCGTACTTGAGCTCTTCAATTGCATCCAGTAACGTGACAGTTTGTAGCACGTTGCGGCTGGCGTATTTGCCAGTTTCTTCTTGCACGCGACCCTTGTCGATTGAATCTTGCACATAGCGCACGATCAGATCTAGCCCCAACGTCTTAACGAGGTGATCGCGAAACGTGATCGTCTCCGGGAAGTTGTGGCCTGTATCGACATGCAGCAGCGGGAAGGGCACTTTGCCTGGCGCAAATGCCCGCACCGCCAGATGGGTGACCACAATCGAATCTTTGCCACCGGAGAACAAGATCGCCGGGTGCTCAAACTGCGCTGCGGTCTCGCGCAAGATAAAGATACTTTCGTCTTCCAACTCGCGCGGGAAGTGCCACTTCTCAGCGGCCATCTTCTCGGAGTAAACATCGGGCAACATAATTCTTGGTAGTTGTGACATACGGGTTGAAATTAGGAAGTAGGAACTATGAAGTATGAAGTATGAATTATGAATTATGAAAGAAGCGATCAACGTTCATCTTTCTGACTTCATACCTCATACTTCTTAATTCATACTTCTTAATTCTCAATTCTTAATTCTTACGACTGATGTAATCCACACTCTTTCTTCGAACTCTCCCACCACCAGCGTCCGGCGCGTGGGTCTTCGCCGGGTTCGATGGCGCGAGTGCAGGGCGCGCAGCCGATGCTAATGAAGCCTTTGCGATGAAGTGGATTATCCGGCACATTGTTCAAAACAAGATAATCCAGCACTTGGGGATAGCTCCACCCAATTAGCGGGTTGAACTTATACAGTTGGTAACTCGCGTCCCAAGTAATGAGCGGCATGTCATGGCGGTTGGCGCTCTGCTCTGCGCGTAGGCCAGTTACCCACACCTTAGTATTACGCAATGCGCGTTGTAGAGGGATCACCTTGCGGATATGACAACACTCTTTGCGGTTCTCGACCGAATCATAGAAGCTGTGAAAGCCTTTCTCCCACGTGAGTGCCTCCACTTGCGCAGTGTCCGGGAAGTAGGTCTCGATGGGTTGACCATACTGCGCGCGGGTTTCATCGATCAGCCCATAAGTTTCTTGAAACAAACGCCCGGTGTCGAGAGTGAATACTCGAATCGATAGCTTGTTGCGAAAGATCGCATCGGTAATCACTTGATCCTCTTGCCCCATGGAAGAAGAGAACGCGACTTGATTGGGAAACAACTCGGCGATTGTGCGCAAGCTGCCCACCAAATCCAGTGCCGCCAGTTTTGTTTGCAAATGATTGAGTTCCAGATCAGTACTTGTTTGTATGGTCATATTGTGTTTGTGAGATGTGGAGTCATTAGCCGACCAACAGCTGTCGGTTAAAGCCTCCACATCGATGTTTAGAAACCCCAGCGCTCACTAATACGCTGCTCTAGTGGCGCAAAGATCAATTGATTGACTGCCACACCCAGTGTGACGATCAATACCATCACCGCCATCACTGCGGCGGCGTCATTCAGATCGCGCCCAGTTTGCAGTAGGTTGCCCAGGCTCAACGTGAAGTACAGCAGTTCCGCCGCCATGAGCGAACGCCAAGCAAATGCCCAGCCTTGCTTTAGGCCACCAACGATCGAAGGCAACGCGGCGGGCAGAATGACCTGGGTGTAGAGTCGGAGTCCAGATGCGCCCAAGTTGCGCGCTGCTTTCACATACACTGGCGGTGTATTCTTGATACCATCGCGCACACCCAGGATGATCGAGAACAACGAGCCCATCACCACGACAAAGCCCACTGCCCGTTCGTTCAATCCAAACCACAGTATGGCCAATGGCAGCCAACATACGCTGGGCAAGGCTTGCAGTCCAATCACCAGTGACCCGACCGTGTCTTCAACCAGCTTGTTGCGTGCAATGAGCGCGCCCATGGCCACTCCGATGATGACCGAGATACCATAACCAATCACAATTCGTTGTAGGCTGACCCACACGCCTTGCAAATACAACCCTTTGCGTAAACCACTGATCAGAGCTTGACTTACTGCGACTGGGCCTGGGAAAAGATAGTCCGGCCAGATGCCGCTGCGTGATATCAGCTCCCATAACACCAACAACGATGCGAAGAACACGATTTGCCGAAGTCGTTTCGTGCGCAGCGCACCGGCTTGGCTAACTTTGACCTCAGTGCCTTCAGATACGCTCGATACCGGGTTTATTGAAGACGTCTTTGATGTGATTGCCATTAGATAAACGCCCCTGTTAACTCGCCCGGAATGGCTTCTAGCGTGCCGCGTAGTACATTCATAATCTCGGCTGTTTTTTGCACCACCGCTACATCTTCGAGAGAACGGGGGCGGGGCAGAGATACATTGAACTCACCGATGATTCGGCCCGGGCGTGGTGAGAATACCAATACTCGGTCGCCTAACGCGACTGCCTCGCGCACATTGTGGGTGACGAACACAATTGTCTTGCGGGTGGCTGCCCAGAGTGTCTCCAACTCATGATGTAGGCGATCGCGCGTTAATGCATCCAACGCGCCAAAGGGTTCGTCCATTAACAGGATGGCCGGATCAATAGCCAATGAACGCGCTAGCGCTGTCCGTTGGCGCATGCCACCGGACAGCTGATGCACATATGAGTTCTCGAACTGCGCAAGGTGCACGCGTTCCAGCCAATACTTGGCGATCTTCTTACGTTCAGCGGCGGGTGTGTTGCTTTGGCGCAGTCCAAACTCCACATTGGATTGCACCGTGAGCCAGGGGAATAAGGCCGCATCCTGAAACATCATGACCCGGTCCACTCCCGTCCCATCAATCTGTTTGCCATGCGCAGTAATGCTACCTGCGGTCAGCGTTTCTAACCCGGCGATGAGGTTGAGTAGGGTCGATTTACCGCACCCACTGGCTCCTAGTAAACATACAAACTCGCCTTGTCGAATGTCCAGATCAACTGGCGCAAGTGCTTCGACAACGCGGTCACGGCTGACAAAACGTTTGGTCACACCGCGTAACTGCAATGCGATTTCACTCATGGGTCTATGGGCTTTGGATTTCAGCCAAGCCTTTCTCCTTCAATACTTGGTTCAATACGGTCAAATCCAAGATGCCTTTTAGTTCGGGTTTGCTATCTCCTAGGAAGCCTAGGTCGAAGGCGTGGTCTGCCGTGACAAACAATGATTGGGGTAGTGGGTCATATACAAAGTCGATGTTCTGAAACGCGGCATCGATCACCGAAGAGGGTAGCCCTTTGCCCGTAAGGCGTTCGATCTCAGTGTTCACAAGCTTGCGGGCATCTTCTGGCTTGTCTTGTACAAACTTAATTGTGTCTACATGTGCAGCCAGAAATGCTTTGACAACTTCTGGATGGGCCTTAAGAAACTTGCTGCTGACGATCACCACTGTGGTTACAAACTTGCCAGCTGGCCATAGGTCACGCTCATCGACGAATACCTTGCCCTTGGCTTCTTGCACCAAGCGGGTGGCCCACGGTTCCGGCACCCAGGCGCCATCGATCTCGCCTTTTTGAAATAGGGTCAGGATATCGGGGTTCTGGGTGGGTAGCACATTCACGGTGCCACCATCATCATTACTCTTTAATCCGTTGCTTTGCAAATAGTGGCGCAGGGCCACATCTTGGGTGCCGCCTTTTTGGGGGGTAGCAAGTTTTTTGCCATCTAGGTCTTTGGCTGTGTTGATATTGGCGTCTGGACGGACCACAAACAATGCACCGCCGCTGGATGCCCCTGCCACAATCCGCAAGGCATCGCCACGACTCTTGACATAGCCATTGATCGCTGGATTGGGTCCAACATAAGCAATGTCGATCTCGCCCGCTAGCATTGCCTCTATGAGCGCTGGCCCGGCGTTAAACGGTCGTGTCTCTAACTTTGTTGCACCCAGCGCTTTTTGAAACGTGCCTTGGGCAACCCCAATGAGTGCAGGCGTGTGAGTGAGGTTGGGGAAGTAGGCGAGTCGCAGGCTGATGCTGTCGGTTGCTGCTGGGGCTCCGCATGCGCTTAGCACTAACATTAGCCCGACCGTGATAAGCACTATCCGAGACGCAAATCTTTTCTTGCGCGTGTCTTTAGAACGACCAAACATGATTGAACCTGATCCTCTTGAATCAAAATAGCTGAAAAGAACATTAAATAGCCAAGGCCGACTGGTGCGCCTTGGCGT
The DNA here is from genome assembly GCA_031392845.1 of Chloroflexota bacterium. GTDB lineage: Bacteria > Chloroflexota > Anaerolineae > J036 > Brachytrichaceae > JANMVQ01. Next base: position 1,074 of record JANMVQ010000481.1, on the reverse strand, counting down.
TGTGGGCCATGATGCGCATCACCTTGGTGTGACTACTGCGGGTGTGCATGCGTGGGGATGACGCATGGTCCCGCTACCTACAGAGGCAGGCTCCGCTATAACTCGCTATGACTATGGTCATGTTCATAGTCATGTTCATGATATTTTCACTGAGTTGAACGCGGTCAAACTGATTGGACGCAAATCTGATTTTCATAAGCTGTATGGTAAACAACCCATCTGAGCAGCGCATTGCAAGGGTAAATAAAATCGCCCTCTCATCGGTCTAGATGAAGAGGGCGAAAATTACTTTTCTCACTCACTCATCTTCCAGCTGCACTGCTGTCGGAATTGGCACCTTACGTCAATGTGTTTAGGCACTGATCAAGGTTGCCGAGGCTTCATCGGGCCGCTCCCTCCGCCTCTCTGGATGAGTTGCTTACGCTATTTACTTCTAACGCCAACAATGCTAATGACTTTGTGTTGTTTTGTCAATAAGTAGCACTTAATTTGGAACAGGATTAAGTGCAGTGTGCTAGCGCATTGCAATTTGGGATATGAGCGAGATACAGGGACAAGCCCCATCAGATACACCGCAGATTTATGTTGAGTTCCTTGCTCGCATTATTATGGTACATCCCTCTCCATCTAACGATGGGGCAAGCTGCGCCAAAAGGTTTATTTGGAGGCGATTGGATAACACTTTGGTAATCGCTTAGCTATAGTCTGTTGATGTTTGAGCGATAGTTTGATGGTGATTAACCCATACTTTGGTGCCCCATGGATAAAGGTATGGCGGCAGTAAACCCACAGTTTGATGGTCCTTAACCATTACCCCCGCACTACTATGATGTGGGTATGGCAATGCGCACCATCTTGTGGGCTGGCAGAATCTAGCATGACGACACCTGAAACCAGTGTATGACTGGGTCTTTCCCTATAGAGATGCGCACATTAGGCAGGGCGCAACAATAACCTGATTGAAATCGACTTGCGTAAAGCAGGGCCATGAGGGTAACTGTAGCAATGACAGATAGCGGAATGGTAAAAGGGTTGGGGCTGAAGTATCAAGTTCTGCGTGGTGTGTTCGATGAG
>JANMVQ010000479.1:0-5222 GCA_031392845.1 Chloroflexota bacterium | reverse complement strand
GGAGAAGCCACTGAAAAGCCAAATGGGACGCGGACGCTTTGCGCGCTGATTTTCGCGGATTTCTTTATAAATGTCTGCTTCAAATCCGCGTTTATCCTGAAAATCCGCGTCCTATGTTCCTTTCTCCGACAGGCTGCTAGGAATAAAAAAGATCGGCATTTGACAAATCCCAAGTGAATATTAGAATAGCTGTTGTGATGCAGGCTGTAGAAGAGATTCAACCGACTCGTAAGCGAATGTTAGAAATCATGCGCGAGTGTCAGGTTTGTACCGTGGAGCAATTGGCGGCAGAGTTATCTCTGACGACGGTAACGGTGCGCCATCACTTGGATATTTTGGCCAAAGATGGCCTAGTCGAAATGACAGAAGTGCGCCGCCGCGATACGCCGGGCCGACCACAGCATACATTTAAGCTCACTGCTTGTGCCCATGAGCGCTTCCCCAAGAATTATCAGGGGTTGTCGCTATTCATGCTGGATGAAATCACCAACATGTTGGCACCTGCAGACTTGGAACGCCTGATGACAGGGATGGCCAGCCGGATGGCGGTGCAGGCCAATATGCCCGGCTCAGATGCTCAGCCGGAGCAACGCCTGAACGCTGCAGTGAAATACCTGAACGAATGCGGCTATTCAGCAGAGTGGGCCCGCGATGGCGACAAATTTTTGCTGCGCACTCACAATTGCCCGTATCATGAGGCCAGCAAGCAACACAGCGAGTTGTGTAGCATGGACTTACGGCTTGTCTCCCAATTGCTTGGTGCGCAACCCGAACGGCACGAACGTATGGTGGATGGGGCAAATATGTGTAGCTACGTGGTGAATTTGAGTTCAGAAAGTTAGGAAGGTTTAGAAAGTTCAGAAAGTTGGTAAGGTTCTAAAAGTCAATCGGGTTTGTAAGTTTGAACTTTATGAACTTTAGAAACCTTATGAACTTTACAGAACCCTAGCAACGCTTCAAACTTGAAAAGGAATAATTAAGATGGCACTTGTAGATATTACCGAAGAAGTGATGACCCAGCCAGATGTGGTGGTGGTCGAAGAGACGGCGATCAGTCTGACCCCAACTGCGCAAGTTAAGCTCAGTGAGCTATTAACCGCGCGCAATATTCCGAACCATGGCTTGCGCGTGTTTGTGGCCGGCGGTGGCTGCAGCGGCCTGCAATATGGGATGGCTTTCGAAGCGCAGGCTCGTGAGTTCGACATGGTGGTTGAGCAGGGTAGCGTGAAGTTGTTCGTTGACCCGACCAGCATGATGTATCTGGGCGGCGCCTCGATCGACTTCGTCGACAGCCTGATGGGCGGCGGTTTCAAGATTGAGAACCCGAACGCAGCTTCGGCCTGTGGCTGTGGCAGCTCCTTCAAGAGCAAGGACGGCGCAGGCGCGAGTGCAGAAGGCGCAAGCTGTGGCTCCGGCTGCGGTTGCCACTAATTTTCATTATCGACTGAAGTAATGCGTAATTCGTAAGGCTTAAGGATATATTAGACCTTACGCTTTACGGATTACGCATTAGTGTTTTTTGTAGAACTCATATTACACAAAGCATCCTGAGCGGAGCAGCGCGCTGAAATCTATGCTAAACGATAAGCTTCAGTCGCGCTGCGCAGTCGAAGGAGCGCTTTATGCTGAAGTACAGACTTCGATCACAAGCGCGTCCTTCGACTACGCGCATCAGAATGCGCTCCGCTCAGGATGCTTACTGCGCAAGGTGAGTTATAGACGTTAAACTTGTAAATCTATGCTCAAACTTTTCGGATTTGGTAAGAAAGAACAGCAAATTTCCCAAGAGAATAATAAAGAACCCAAGCGCCTGTGGCTGGACTTAGGCGATATTGGCGATTTGGTCAATCCTAGTGGCCCGCATGAGCAGTGGCAGGATCATGGCATGGGCCTACTGCGCACAATCTTGCACAAAAATGGGGTCATGACCGAGATGTTCTCCACGCGCCAGTGCACCTCGTGGGATGAGGTCAAGAAGAAGATGAAGGGCTACGACATTCTGATCATGAATGTGCGCAGCTATACCTTCCCGGTCGCTTATCGCTCAGCAAAAATATTTAAAGAAGTCAACCCAGCTGGGTTGGTTTTGGCGGGCGGCATGCACGCCACCGTCGCCTTGGACGAAATGTTGGCCGTGCCCGAATTCGACAAGATTTGCCAAGGGCCGGGTGAGAACACGATTGTCAATTTCGTGAAGCACCCGGATCAGTTTGAGCGGGTGACCCTCGGTGTGGGGGCCAAGAGTATGGCCGAGTGGCCGGAGATCGACCGCACGCTGTGGCCACAACCGGCCAGCCACAAACTGCGCAAGAAATTTAACTGGCCACTGGAGCCTGAATGTAATTGGGGCCCGCCGGGTGTGGCCACGATTATTACCAGCCGGGTCTGCCCGTGGCAGTGCGTGTTTTGCAACGAAAACTCATATATTCCCAATATGGGCCGTCGCCCGGTTGAAATGGTGATCGAAGAACTGAATCGCCTCGACCGCGATCACGGCCCAGTGGGATCAGTCGTCATTCACGACAGCATGTTCTTCCAAAACCCGACCTGGCTGGAAGAATGGCTGGACAAATATCCAAAGAAGGCCAACAAAGTGTGGCCGTATTGGGCAGCCGGGCGAGCCGATACCGTGCGGCAGTGGCCGGAGCTATTCGAGGCGCTCATTCGCAAGACCAAGTGGGACATGGTGTCGATTGGCTTCGAGAGTGGCAGCGACCGGATGCTGCGGATGATCAACAAAGAGTGCACCGAGGAAGACAATTACTTTGCGATTGACCTCATGACCAAGATCGGCGACGACATGGAAGCCAAGGGCGAGAAGCCGCCAGTCTTTTGGAGCAACATCATGCTGGGTATTCCAGGCGAAACCAAAGAAGATGCCTTCAAAACCATGCGGATGGTGAAGTACACCAAACGGATCATGCCGTCGATCAGTTTGTATGCGCCCTACCCTGGCAGCGCGCTCGGCAACCAGCTTATTGCTGAAGGCAAGAGTAAACTAACCAAGGAAAATTACAATCGTTTCCCCGACGACGAAAAGGTGCACGGCGTAGATTATCAGTTTTATCGCGAACTGATGGCCGGCAAGTTCAACGCCGAAATCGAACACGGCATGCCCATCGTGCGCCAACAGCGCTCGGACTTCTGGTCGGCGCTGGCAAAAGCGTAGGAAGTGCTGGGTGCTTAGTCCTAAGTGTTTAGTAGCACATGCACACCACTGAGGACTCAGCACTAAGGACTAAGCACTAATTTATGAGTTCTTTCAGCAACCCCCATTTCATGTATTTGTTTGCTACTAAGAGTGGCAAGAAGAAGATCGCCTACGGCAAGACGCCGGAAGATGCGCTGGAGATTCTTTCGATGCGGCTGTCGCAAGATGAATTAGCCGAGATTATCCCGGAGCAGTTTGAGAAGATTCACCAGCGCGAGATGCAGAAGTATGTGAGCGGGTTGGGGTGATCTCCGGCGCAAATGATTGCAAGAATATCGAATACGCTGATGGGTCAGGCAAAATTGTGCGCCTAGTGCGTCGAATGGCAAACACAAGTCACAATTATCGTTGTGACTCGTGTTTGATGACAAGGTGTAGAGCGCGTATCACTGTTTCTTAGCCGAATGTGAGTTATCCAAAATCGCCATCGCTAATGCCACACAGTGTTTGCAAAAAATTTGATGCTTCTTAGGATTGCCTGTGCAGAGCCATTGAAGTCCATCTATCGTAGCAATAAGTTGTGTTCGGCGACGTTGGCTCCCGCCATCAGCAACCGTTCCTTCCAGTCCACCGACCCAAGCCTCGACTTTTAATGGCGTGAATTCGATAAATTTCACCGCGCCGCGTGTGTAAATTGCTCTACCGTATCGAAGATTTGATGGTAATGCTAGGCGTTCTATTTCACCGAGATTGATTAGGTTAGGAAGGGGTTGCGGCTGGACTTTCATAAGTGGAAGATTATCACGAGTCTAAACAGTATTGAACATGCTTGACCCGAGTCAAAATCAGCATTGCGACGTGAGATTTTGCTCGGTAGATTGCTTGACAGAAAGAACGTGCGTTCTATACTTGTGAATATAGTTAAGCTCGTGTTCGGAATGAACCAATCCCCGGACGGCTACGTCGACCCTATGGCGTTTGCGCCAAGTTCCACGCTCTTCCGCCACTTCATCGAGGAGGCGCAGGGGATGGCAGGCAGTGTTTACTTTGCCCCGTTGGTCTATTTTTTTATACGGAAATGATTATGAGCCAAAATACTCCGCAGCGTTTATATCTGATGCAGGTTGGGGATATGCCGGAATACCAGATTCCGATTGTTTGCTATCTGGTGCAAACGGGTGACGGCAAGAATATTCTGGTTGACAGTGGTCTACCGGAGATTATGCCTGAAGGAGAAACGGAGTTCGAGAATGGGCGGGACATTATCGAGCAGTTGGCGAGCATTGGCTTAAAACCGGACGATATTGATACAGTCATTTCGACACATTATGATATCGACCATGCCGGAAGACACGCAGCATTCACGAAGGCGCAATATGTTGTTCAGCATGTGCATCATTTGGATGCGGCGAGCAACCCACGTTTTGCTGCCAATCGACCCCAATGGGATCAGCCAATGGAGCGCATTCGGCTGGTGGATGGGGACACGGAACTGCTGCCAGGGCTGGAGCTGATTGAGACTAGCGGGCATGTGCCGGGACATCAATCGGTGCTGGTGCGGCTGCCCAAGACGGGGGCGATTTTATTGACGATTGACGCTGTAAACTTCAGCGCGGACTTTACCCGTGACAAGCAAGACGACGGTAGCAACCCGGACGCCGAAGCGATCCGCGCCAGTACGATTAAACTGCTTGATCTAGTCGAACGGGAGCATATCGGGCTGGTGATCTTCGGTCATGACATGGGGCAGTGGGAAACACTCAAAAAAGCGCCAGAGTTTTACGAGTAAAGCTGCATTTAAAGTGAAAAGGTTAAAGATATAAACCAGAATTTTTATATGAACGTACAAGAAGAAATCAAAAAGTATATTGCTAGCCAACCCGAACCAAAACGTAGTGAAATGCAGGAGTTACACCGAATCACACTTCAAGTGTGTCGCGTCAATACAAGACCCCGCGCATTCTTGATGAGCAGGTTACACTGCCTGATTACGTTGGGCCTATCCGACAGATTGCCGTCGTCGACTTGGGTCACGAAGAACCTATGCTCCTGCTGACCAATCAGCTCCGAC
>JANMVQ010000254.1:0-6157 GCA_031392845.1 Chloroflexota bacterium | reverse complement strand
CCATCCTGAGCGAAGTCGAAGGAGGCTTCGGGTGCACTTTTCAGTTGGGAGCGCGCCAGATTGCCTTGAATTATTTTTATGGTCAAGCTTAATCCCCGTTGGAAGAAGGTAATGCGCGACCTCTTTGCGAATAGAACGCGAACGGTGCTGGTGGTCTTGTCAATCGCCGTTGGCGTGTTCGCGGTCGGTGCAGTCCAGAGCTCACAAAATATTCTCACACGTGAGATGAACCGCACTTGGAACAGCACTCGCCCTGCCAGTGCCCGTCTGTCGCTGTCGGCATTTGAGCAAGATTTCGTCGAGTCGATTCAGCGTATGCCGGAAATTGTCGCTGCCGAGGGCCGGCGGAGCGCATGGGCGCGCACTACCAGTGGACAAGAAACTAAACAGATTGAACTGGTTGGCATTCGTGATTTTGACGATATTCATGTCGGCGCGATATTCCCAGATCAGGTGAGCCCGGGCACATGGCCGCCGCCAAAACGGCAGATTCTGCTTGAGCGCAATTCGCTGGCGTTTTTGGGCGTTGCTATTGGGGACATGATCGACATCGAGCTGAACAGCAAGCAATATAAACTGCAAGTGGCTGGCACAGCCTACAACCCAGACGAACCGGGGCCGACCTTTTTGCAGAATGCCGCAGGCTTTGTGACGCTGGACACCATGGAATGGTTGGGCCAGTCCCGCCAGTTTGACCGGCTCCTCATTATTGCAGTTGTTGGCGGTCTGGGGTTGGCCGGCACCATGAGTATCAACGTACTGGAACGCACTCGAGAGATCGGTGTCATGCGGGCGATAGGCGCTTCAAATGGATCGGTCCGTCAAATCGTGGTGGTCGAGCGTGTGCTGATCGGTGTGTTGAGCGGGCTGATCGGCGCAGCTTTGGCTGTGCCCATCAGTATTTTGCTCAGCAACGCTATCGGCACCATGCTGTTACGGGATCCACTCTTCTACACGTTTGGTTGGCTAGGATTGGCGATCTGGTTTGGCTTGGTGATTTTGATTGCAACCTTGGCCAGTGTATTGCCGGCCATGCGGGCTGCCCGGCTTACCGTCCGCGAGGTATTGGCCTATGCATAGGTATGGCTGGATAGGCTTTCTGAACGCTACGATACTCGCTTGACACCGTCGTGCTCACAGAGTATGGTCTTGCGGGTATGTCAAAGTCTCAAAGTCCGGCCGCAGCCCGGATTGCTATTGTCGGCCTCAGCCATGATCATGTAAATTGGTTTTTTGATCGCCCGGAGCGTGGGGATATCGACGTGATCGGCGTGTGTGAATCCAATCCAGCACTTGTACAACGCTATGTGCAACAGCGCGGCCTACGCCCCGATTTGGTTTACACCGATCTCGGGACGATGTTGGATACAGCCAAGCCCCAGGCGGTGATGGCGTTTGGGGCTATCTTCGATCATCTCGCAGTGGTGGAAGCCTGTGCGCCGCGCGGCGTGCATGTGATGGTGGAGAAACCGCTAGCGGTTAGTCTGGCGCATGCCCAAAAAATACAGGCGCTGGCTCAGCAGTATGGCATTCATGTGCTAACCAATTATGAGACTTCCTGGTACCCCAGCAATCACGCTGTTTGGCAGCAGGTTTGCCAGGGACGCGAACTGGGCGACATCCGCAAAATGGTCGTGCACGATGGTCACTGGGGGCCAAAAGAGTTAGGCTGTTCAACAGAATTTCTCAGCTGGCTGACTGATCCTGTGCTTAACGGCGGTGGAGCGCTGATCGACTTTGGTTGTTACGGAGCCAATCTCATGACCTGGCTGATGGGCAACTGCAAGCCTTTGACTGTGACTGCCGTAACACAACAGATCAAGCCCGATATCTATCCAAAGGTCGATGATGAGGCCACGATCATCCTGACTTATCCGCATGCGCAGGGCATTATTCAAGCTTCGTGGAACTGGCCCACCCATCGCAAAGACATGGAAGTGTATGGGCCATTGGGCTATCTTCATGCCGTGGATCGCGTCACCCTACGTAAGCGCATGGGGCAGCGCGATATCGAAAATACGCTGACATTGCCAGCGGCTACCTCCCCGGTGGATGATGTGTTTGCCTTCCTGGCCGCCTTTTTGCAGGGTGAGGCACCCGTTGGTCATAGCGAGTTGGCGTCACTGCACAACAACATGATCGTGGTAGAAATTCTCGAAGCGGCCAGAAATTCTGCCCGCACTGGACAGACTGTGCATCTTCAGTGATCTGCGGATTGACTGGACGTGCTTTCATCAAGCAGCTGTTTCACATCGCGCGCAATCGCATCGGTAGGCGCTCCGTAGGGATAAACTCTACGCAAATTCCCGTGTTGATCAAGCAGATACGTCTCTGTCGTATGTGACACGAGGTATTCTTTTTGAGCGGTCGAACTGATGCGACGCATGAATTTGGCGTTGTATGACGCAGCAACTTCCGAAACGATAAATGGGCGCTCAGTTAAACCCATGAATTGCGAGTCGAACGCCGCCATGTAGCGTTTCAAAACATCCGGTGTGTCACGGTCGCCGTCAACGCTGATAAACAGGTAGTTGACGGCGGCACCTTGGTCGCCCAGTGCAGCCTTCACCTTTTTAAAATCAACCAGACCCAATGGGCAAATATCCGGGCAATGGGTGTAGCCGAATATCATCAGCACTGGTTTGCCCTGCAGGTCGCTCAAGTGAACCAGCAGATTGTCTTGATTGCGTAGTTCGAAGTTGGGCATCAGCTTAGGTGGCTCGATGGTCGTACCGATGGGTGGTGTTCTCAGGCGCAACCATGCGCCTAGACCCATTCCCATCAATCCAACGGCCAGAACCAAGCCCACAAGCCAGGGTGAAGGTTTGTGCACTTTTGTGGCGATCACCATAGTCTTTATTTGACGATCATGGTCGTGACCATGCCATACATACCGGCGGGCGTTTCGGCGTGAGTCAAGATATGACAGTGGAAGGCCCATACGCCTTCAGTATGGGCGGTGACGATTACGTCATAGCGCTCACCTGGGGCGATGTTGACCGTATCGCACTTATAGGGCTGCGGCACAGGGAAGCCGTCCTTTGTGATCACTTCCATCTCCAGACCGTGTAAGTGCATCGGGTGGATCATTAGCCCTTCGTTCATGTAACGAATTCGCACACGTTCGCCTTTCTTTGCGAGCAGTGGTTGTGTGTCGGGGAAACCTTTGCCATTCAAGGTGTATCCGCCCGAGCTGTCGTTCAGGACCATGATGTAGTCTGAGTCGTATTGCGGTTCTTTGCTCTTGTCTTTTGGATCGACGATGAACGCACCCAACAGACCACGGGTAGTTTGCTCGGCAGCGTTGTGGTGGCTGTGATACATATGTGAGCCGCTATTGCGCAGGGTGAACTCATAGGTAAATGTTTCCCCAGTCTTGACCACCGGTTGGGTGATGAAGGGCACGCCATCGACCGAGTTGGGCACCAGCAAGCCGTGCCAATGAATGGCGTGGCTTTGCTTCATCTTATTAGTAAAGATCACACGGACTTTGTCACCCTCAGTCACCCGGATGACTGGGCCGGGAACCTGGCGGTTGTAGGCCAGCACTGCTACTATATTGCCCTCATTAACTTCCCAATCGATCTCTTCTGCCACAAGCTTGAAGACCTTGGTATCGCCGTCCATTTCTGGTTCCAATTTCTTGCCCCAGAAGTCTGGATTCTTGCCGATGTTGGCCAGATACTTCTTGACGGCGGCCTCGTGCATGGCATCAGGATCACTCGTTGTAGACGCATGCGAATCAGCAGTAGGCTGTGGAGGTGGGGTCGTGGTTGGCTCTGGTGCACTAGCCGCCGAACATGCAGCGACACCCATACTCAGGGTAGCCATGCTTGCAGTTTTGAGAAAGCGGCGTCGGGTAGAAGATGTTTGTATCTTAGAAGTCATGATGCGAGTAACCATACTGGTCATCGCCGATACTGGATTCGATGGATGCGCCAGTTATTCGCTGGTCAGATGGCTAGGTAAACTTGCGTGGCGTCCCCTAGAATTAGAGTTGTCATGCCACAATCTCAGATTAACTTGAGTTCCGGTCAATGGTTTTTGGATAATGCCGATGTACTCTGGCAGCTCATTGATGTTACGTCTGATGCGGTGCTCGTCATCGACACCACACAATGCATTCTTAGCGTCAATAAAGGAGCCGAGAAGATTTTTGGATACACGGCTGTAGAGATTCTAGGGAAATCTATTGATGTGCTGTTGCCGGCGCGCTTCGTCAAATATCATCGCAAACACATCGAGACATTTGAGCATGGAGATGAGCCCTCACGCCGGATGGGGCAGCGCCGCGAGATTTTTGGCTTGCGTAAAGATGGCAGTGAATTCCCAGCAGAAGCGGGTATTTCAAAACTGAAGCGCGCCGATGGGGTTCTGTTTGCAGTGATCTTGCGCGATGTCACTGAACGGCGCCAATTGGAGTTAGAGACCCGCACCAAATCAAATGAAGTCGCGGTGTTGTCGGAGCGCAATCGTCTTGCGCGCGAGTTGCACGACGCAGTGACTCAGTCGCTCTTTTCAGCGACTATCATGGCCGATTCATTACCGGCTTTGTGGGAACTAGATCGAGAAAAGGGGTTGCGGCAGCTGGAAGATATCCGCCGCCTGAATCGTAGTGCTCTAGCGGAGATGCGTACGTTGCTGCTAGAGTTACGTGCCAACGAATTGGAAGGAAATAAGCTTGGCGACCTTTTGAAGCAATTGGCGGAGGTGTTTGCTACTCGCAGCGGTGTCGAGATTTCGGTCAATGTGGATGAGCGTGCCCCGTTACCATCTGACATAAAAGTGGCCTTTTATCGGATAGCTCAGGAGTCGTTGAATAACATCAGCAAACACAGTCGTGCACGCACCGCTTCCCTTCAGGTGAGTTTGTTGTCAAAATCCGCTATGATGCTTATCCATGATGACGGGGTCGGGTTTGACATTAAAGCAGTGGGTGGGATGCATATGGGATTGCGGATTATGCATGAACGCGCACAGGAAGTAGGAGCGCAAATTCAGGTTGAAAGCCTGCCTGGCAGCACGGATGTACTGGTGAACTGGTCGCGAAGCGAATCATGAGTGAAGCATGTACGAGAAGTATCATGAATAAGAGGAATCATGAATAAAGAACCAACTGCACAGACCCCGATTAAGGTGCTTATTGTTGATGATCATGTTATGGTGCGAAGGGGATTGATCTCTTTGCTCGAAACGTATCCTGATCTGAAGTATGTGGCTGAGGCTAGTGATGGGGAGGCCGCTGTGCTTATGTATGAGCATAGCAAACCGGATGTAGTGCTGATGGACTTAATGATGCCACATATGGATGGCGTTGCAGCCACGCAAAAGATTCGCGAACGATATCCTAACGCCAAGATTGTAGCCTTGACTAGCTTTGCAACGGATGAATTGGTACAGCGCGCCTTGCAAGCGGGCGTGCTGGGCTATCTACTCAAGAATGCGACCGCGGAGGAGCTGGCCAAGGCCATTCGCAATGCACACGACGGCAAGCGTGTCTTGGCCTCTGAAGCCGCCGATGTCTTGGTGCACGCCATGCACAAAGAACCGGTCCCTGGCGATGATCTGACGGAGCGCGAGCGCGAGGTGCTGGCGTTGATGGTGGAAGGGCTTAATAATGGTGAGATTGCCGAGCGGTTGTTTCTAAGCGTGTCTACGATTAAGTTTCATGTAAGTGCTATTTTGTCGAAGATGGCTGTAACCAACCGGATTGAGGCAGTCGCTTTGGCTGTTCAGCATGGCATTGTAAGCAAGCCTGATCCAAAATCAGCCCGTATGCATTGAGCTGTCGTACTGGCCACCTGACCTAGTGCAGGCCAATCAGAAGACTATGTGATCTGTGACACGATTCTCTTAGACTGGCCTCAACGCCGAGATACAGGCGAATAAATTTAGGTTTAGTGCAAGGTCAATCGGAGGCAAATCAAATGACACAGATTAAATATCCAACCTCACGCGGGCATCTTATTAAGGATCCGCCCATCGCTCAGTTTCTGTTCTCAGATAAGCGCGCTAGTTGGATCTGGCTGGTGCTACGAGTATGGCTGGGCATCCAGTGGATTGACGCATCTCTCCGCAAGATTGCTGATCCAGCTTGGGTGCAAACCGGAGCCGCTCTGAAGGGATTCTGGGCTAATGCGGTTAAGATTCCGGAAAG
>JANMVQ010000354.1:0-3102 GCA_031392845.1 Chloroflexota bacterium | reverse complement strand
TGCAATTTCGCGTCTCTACCAGAGATGCAATTTCGCGTCTCTACCAGAGATGCAATTTCGCGTCTCTACCAGAGGTGAAATATGTTTTCAGGGCAATCGAAGATGGATTTTGGTCTGGTGCATCCGCTGGCATTTTTGGCCTGTCGCACTGGCGAAGGGCCGATTATGGAGTCGCTACAAACAATCGTTGATGACGATGCGTTTGGCGCAGTTGAAATCGCGCCGCCCAAAGACCCGGCGCTACGCAAGCAAGCGCGCGAGTTGTTGAGTGCTGCGCAATTGCAAGTGGTATATCTGCCGGTGCTGCCCATTCTGCTGGAAGATTTAGGGATCGGCAGCGCAGATCCTGCCAAACGTAATGCAGGCATGACCCGCTTGCGCACGTTGTTGGATGAGGCTGTCGAGTTTAATGCGCCGCTGGCCATGATTATGGCCCCGCGCGATGTAGCGGAGGCGGAGCGACTAGCCGCGCTGGAGCGATTTATGCATGATGTGCGCGATCTATGCGATTACGCTGATGGGCAATCCAAGCAAACTCGGCTGCACATTACCCTAGAAAACTTTGACCGCGATGTGGAGAAGAAGCGGCTGATTGGGCCGACAGTCGAGGCGGCAGCGTTCGCCGATGCGGTTGACCGCCCAAACTTCGGCCTAACGATTGACCTGAGTCATTTGCCGTTGCTACGCGAGACCCCGGAGCAGGCGCTGCGGGCGGCAGGGCGGCACTTGATTCACGCCCATATCGGCAACTGCGTGATTGATCACGCGCAGAGCAAATTGTTCGGCGATTTTCACCCGCGCTTCGGCCACCCTGAAGGAGCCAATGATCTGCCCGAAGTCATTGAATTCTTGCGCCAGCTCAAGGCAGTTAACTTTTATGAACAAGCAAAAACCCGTTTGGGCAAAACACCTATCCTGTCGATGGAAATCCGTCAGAGTGACGAAAGCAGCGAAACTGTGCTGGCCAATGGCAAGCGCACATTTGCGCGGGCGTGGGCGGAAGTGATGCAATTTTAGTCATGCGTCAAATCTTGACGTTTGACGCATGACGTTTGAGTTGTTTGAACAAATGACCAATCAACCTATCAGAATTATCGTCTGGGATGCCGTGGGCAATGTGATGTGGGGCGTGCCCGCGTGGGACAGCCGGGCTGAGGCAACCAAAGCGCAATTGATCGAAGAACAGGGGGGGAGTGAGGCTGCAGCGAAAGCCGCTGCACCAAGCTGGGCCCAATTGTTTCACGACCAGGAGACCCAACTGATCCATGTGAAGTCAGCCGACGAATTAGACAAAGTGATCGCGGATGCCGATTACTTCATCGCACATAAAGTGATGGTGCCGCCGGAAATCCTGCGTAAGGGCAAGCGACTGAAATTGGTGCAGCATCTGGGCTTTGACTATCGCGGCATCCCGATGGAGGTGATCCATGAATTGGGTATCCCCTGCGCGGCTACCCCGCTCATTAATTACTTTGCGGTGGCTGAGCACTGCTGGGCACTGATTCTCAATCACTTGAAAAAAATGGCCGGACAACGCGCGGGCATGTACTCGCGCGCGTATCTAGACCGACAGTGGGGCACGTTTCGCGACCTGCAGATGGTGTGTGACCAGACACTGGGATTGCTGGGTTTTGGCGAGATCGCTCGACCGATGGCCCGTATTGCCAAGGCGTTTAATATGCGCGTGTTGTATTGGGATATCGTGCGCTTTGAGAAGCTTGAGGCAGAGTATGGTGTGGAATATGTCTCGTGGGAGCGCATCTATAGCGAGTCAGATATTCTGAGCGTTCACCTGGCGCTAAACGACAAAACCCAGGGCATCATCGGCAGACGCGAGATCGACTCAATGAAACCGGGAGCATTATTCTTGAATACTGGGCGCGGCAAACTGGTCGACCAACCGGCACTGGTGGCCGCCTTGAGCGAGCGGCGCATAGCGGGCGCGCTGGATGTCTTCGCCGAGGAGCCGCTGCCCAAAGACGACCCGTTGCACAAACTGCATGAAGACCTCAGCTACGATGTGACCCTGACCGCCCACACCGCTTGGCAGAGCCCGTGGACCCATGTCCGCGACTCGCTGGTGATTTGGCACAATGTGCTGCGATCATTGCGGGGCGAGGCGATCAAATACGTAGTAGTTTGAATCATTCATATAACATGAGTCACAACTCACGAGTCATAAGTCATAAGTCTGGGCCTTCGATGCGCAACTCGTAGGCCGAACTTATGACTCAAGACTTTGTGCAAGACATATAACATTTGGCTCGTGACTGGTGACTCGTGACTTTCAACTTTCAACTTTCTACTCTTAACCCATGACTCTACTAAAATTCGGTTTCTGTCTCCCGATCTTTGCCTGGCCTGGGGCGCGCTTGTTTCGCACACCCTCGTTTGCTGAATTGGATACGCAGCGTTGCATGCAGATGGGCGCGTTGGCGGATGAATTGGGCTATGACTCACTGTGGGTGGCGGATCACCTGATGCTGGGCAAGGACGAGGCAATCCTGGAAGGCTGGACCACGCTGGCGGCGCTGGCTGGTATGACCCGGCGTGCCCAATTGGGCATCATCCACTACAACAGTGTCTTCCGGCATCCGGCGTTTACAGCCAAAATGGTGTCGACGCTGGATCAGATCAGCAACGGGCGCATGATCCACTTTGTGGACTTTGGCAACAACTCGCGCGAGTATCTAGCGTATGGCATGCACGAAGACGATACGCGCGAACGGCGCATCGCACAGATGGTCGAAGGTCTGCAATTGACCCTGGCGTTATGGGCGGCCGACAAGCCGGTGAATTTCAGCGGCACGCACTACTTCACCAAAGAGGCGGTTTGTGCACCCAAACCCGTCCAGCAGCCCCATCCCCCAATCTGGATGGGCGAAGTCTGGCCTGATATTCTGCTGGCCACCGCGCGTTACGCGAATGGTTGGAACACTGTACCGGTGTCCCCTGCCGATCTGCGCCGCCGATTGGGGTTGCTGAAACAGGCCTGCGATGAAGTCGGGCGTGATTTCAACACCATCGAAAAGACGCTGGAGATTCAGGTGCTCATCGCACCGACTCAGGCCGAACTACGCGAAAAGCTGCGCCGCATGTTAA
>JANMVQ010000351.1:0-14596 GCA_031392845.1 Chloroflexota bacterium | reverse complement strand
AATTGGGCTGCTCCGTTCCGGCCAACGTGCCGAGATTATCGGCCGCAGCGAGGATGGTACTTGGTGGCAAGTGCAGCTTGGCGGCCGCCAAGGCTGGATTGCTGCCGAGTTTGTGCGTACCAATGGCGATACGGCGGCGATACCTGTGCAACGATAGTCGAGGAAAGTGGAAAGTGGAAAGTGCAAAGTTGAAAGTAAAAAGTGCCAGATTCACGTTAAATACTTTCTACTTTCTACTTGCTTCGCAGCCAACTTGGCAAAATGGATGGCCGAGTGAGGCCATACGGGGCGAGTAGGGTGATCAGAGCGTTTTCCAGGCGATCGGTTTCGATCTTGCGGATGAGGCGGCCATTGTGAGCGATGCCGATACTGCCGCGCTCTTCGGATACGATGACTGCAATCGCATCTGTGCCCTCGGTCACGCCAATACCGGCACGATGGCGCAGGCCCACCCGATAATCATCCATCGACGCTGCGGTGAGTGGCAATACGCAGCCGGCAGCGGCGATGCGCCCGCGCCGTAGAATCACCCCACCATCGTGCAGGGGTGTGTGGGGGTCGAATATTGTTAATAGCAACTCCGGGGTCAAATCTGCGTCCATCTTTATCCCGGTGTCGATCAGGCCCTGCAGCCCGGTCTCGCGCTCTAGCACGATCAACGCGCCATATTTTTTGCCGGCCAGCCGTTGTGCGGCATCAGTGACTTTGCGCACCAGCACTTCCATTTCCGTTTTGCGGGGCTGCACTAATACCTCTTGCACTCGACCCAATCTTTCCAGTGCTCGGCGTAGCTCGGGCTGAAAGATGACTGGGATTGAAATCAACAAAATCGGGATGCCAGTGCGGATAATCAATCCGAAAGTGGGCAACTGGGCCAACCCGCTGAGTAAGACTGCGGCCGCGGCCAGCAGCAACAACCCACGCAACAGCGGCACCGCCTGTGTGGCGCGCACCAACAGCAACAATAGGAAAAACACGATCGAGACCAGCGAGATATCGAGTATCGCCAGCCAGTCTAATCGTTGGAGGATCCAGATGAAGTCTGTCACTTTTTTGCGAGGAGCGATTTGGCGAAGGGCGTGAGGCGAATATCTTCACGCCTCACGCCCTTCGCCTCATGCCACTTCGAACACCCGCGCCAGTACTGCTTTCTGCGCGTGCAGGCGGTTTTCGGCTTGGTCAAAGATGACGGACTGTGGCCCATCGGCCACCTCGTCGGTGATTTCCTCGCCACGGTGAGCGGGTAGGTCGTGCATGATGATGGCGTCTGATTTGGCTAACCCTACTAATTGTGAGTTGACTTGATAGGGTGGGAATATCCGGCGACGTTGTGCGGCTTCGTTCTCTTGGCCCATGCTATACCAAGCGTCGGTGTAGATCACATCGGCGGATTCCACAGCGCTGCGCGGGTCTTCCAGCACCGTTACGCTGCCGCCACTAGCAGCGGCATATTGGCTGGCTTGCGCCACGACTTGGGGCATGATTTGGTAGCCGACCGGTGCGGCAAATGAAATATGGCCGCCCAGTAGCGTCACGCCGTAAGCTAGCGAGTTGGTGACATTATTATTGGAATCGCCTACAAAAGTGACTTGTAGATTTTTGATGCTGCCTTTGCGTTCGACCATGGTCATCAGGTCGGCCATGCATTGGCAGGGGTGCTCGTAGTCGCTTAAACCGTTGATGACCGGAACATGCGCGTATTGGGCCAGGGTGACCACATCGCTATGGGCGAACACGCGCGCCATGATGCAATCGACATAACGCGCTAGCACGCGGGCTACATCTGGCACGCTTTCACGTTGGCCAAGCTTGATTTCATCCGGGCCGATGTAAATCGCATGGCCACCCATGTCGAGCATGCCCATTTCAAAAGACACGCGTGTACGCAGGCTGGGTTTGGCAAAAATCATGCCCAGGCTTTTGCCTTTGAGCCACTGCGGGTTGCCCCCGCTTTTCCATTCACGTTTTAGTTTGATCGCAAGTTGCAGCATGTCGGATAATTCAGCGGGGCTGAGTTGCGAGATGGAGAGAAAATCCTTCTTGGGCGAAGCGCTCATAACGAGAAGGATTCTAATCGAATGATCTTACGTCGCCTGATTGGCATTGGCCTGATGATCGTGTTGTCGTTTGTGCCGCTCTTAAGCGAATCGCTGCGGGTGCATCTGTGGGAGGGCTTTCGCGATTACAACACGCGGTATTCGACCGACCTGCCTGCTGGGCCAGTGCGCAAACCCTTGAGCGCACGCACGCTCGTGATTCTGGTGCGGGGTTTGCGGATAGAGGAATCGCGCCAGTTGCCCACCCTGAATGCACTACGCCAAAACGGTGCAGATATCACGGTCGAGTTGCAAGCGCCTACCTATCGCACGCCGAGTTGGGTGACATTGGCGACCGGAGCGCCTGCCGAGACGCACGGCGTCACCACGAATAGCACGGCCGCGTCTGCCGCAGGCGTAGACTCAATTTTTCGACGATTGTCGTTAGCCGAGCAGGGTGCGGCCATTGTGGGCTCTTCCCAGTGGCTGGATTTATACGGCCCGTTTTTGCAGCGATATGAAGGCAATGATGAACCGGCTTCTGAGGCACAGGACGATGCATTTGTGAACTCAGCACTAGAGGTGCTACGCGATGAGCAGTCGTCACTACAACTGGTGATGGTGGAGCTGACGGCGCTGGAGCCGTTTACCAGCCCACTGTCGATTTTGCCCACCGTCGATTCGCGCATCAATGCTTTGGTTAACACGCTGGACCTTAAACGCGACACAGTGATGGTCGTGTCAGACCGTGGACGCGACGAGCGCGGCAATGACGGTGGCACAGAGTTTGATGTGATGCGCGCGCCCATGGTGCTGGCCGGAGCGGGCATCCGGGCTGGCCAAAAAGATGTGGTGGCGCAGATCGATATTGCGCCCACGCTGTCGGTGTTAACTGGCGCGCCATTCCCAGTGCAATCGCTAGGAACACCCATTTTCAGCGCCCTAGATGTGGCCTTGGCAGCGGAGAATATCGAGATTTCATCAAATGCCATCATCACGAGCGCCATCGTGCAAACCCAGACCATTCGTATGAAATCCGGCGTGTTAGTCGACTCGGCCCGCGAGTTGGCCACTTATTATGAGCATTGGAGCGAGGTGACTGGCCGCCAGCGCTTTGCATCGGATGTGCTGCGACGGCATCAGGGCCGGCTAGAGTCGGGGGACTTGCTTGGCTACCAACTGTTTGTCGCCGAACTGCGCGGACGTGCCAACGAAGAACGTAATACCCTGCTATGGGGCTCGCGCTTGATTCGTTTGCCGATGTTGGTGGGCGGTGTCTTGTGTCTGTTGGCATTACTGGGGTTGGCCACGCGGGTGCGGTTTGTGCTGCCTTTACTGGGGCTGGGCTTGTTTGAGTTGGCTTGGCTGGGTTGGTTTACGCTTTGGCGGCGCAACGATGTCTCGCTGTCGATGTTTGCCGGTGGCGATCCCACCCAGTTTTTAGCGGGCGCTGGGCGCGAGATGTCAATCCTCTTGTTGCTGATCTGTGTGCTGACGGCGGTATTTGTGCGCAATCATGATGATGTATTGGAAGCGCTCTCAAGCGTAATGGGGGTGTTGGCGCTGGTGTTGTGCCTGAATTCAGCCATAGTGCTGTGGTACTACATGCTGTGGGGCGACCCCTTAGTGTGGGCACTCCCCGGTGCACGTGACGTGCCGATTGTGCAACTGGCGCTGACCCAAATCAGCGCCTTCACTTGGCGTATTTTCCCCGGTTGGCCAGGCATTCCGGTGCCGCTGCTGGTTGGACTGATTACGGTGCCGTTGTATTTCCTGTTGCGCTCAGGCCGCCACAAGAATCAGGTTGGGCAGTCGGTGGTGTGGCAGTATCGACGGTGAGGGGCGGAGTGTCGGAGCATGAGTCACGAGTCACCGGAGATGTTGATCGGCAGTCATAAGTCATAAGTCCGGTGGGGGTGAAGATTCGAGTGTTTGGGCATCTTGTGCAGATGTATCTCATGCCGGACTTATGACTTATGACTCGTGACTCGTGACTCATGAATCGTTGCTCCCAACTCCCCGTCCGTCACTCGCACACGAATCGCCTCGCCGACTTGCACATCGTTTGTGCTGTGCACGACTGCGCCATCCGCGCGTTGCACGATGGCATAGCCGCGGGCGAGGGTAGCCAATGGGCTGATGGCGTCGAGACGGCGCGATAGGCCATCCAACTGCATGCGGCTTAGGTACAGTTGCGCGGGCACAGCCTTGTTGAAACGGCGTTGCAACGCTTCAAATTTGCCTCGTGCTTGCAGCACTTGATTGAGCGGGCTGAGCAAGCGCAAGCTGCGCTGGGCATTGCCCAAATCGGCGCGAGCGGATTCGATGCGCTCTTGGATTAAGTCATTCAAGCGTAGGGCTATGCTGTCGATAGCCAGCCGGAAATCGTTGATGTCGGGCGTCAGCATTTCAGCGGCAGCAGATGGGGTGGGTGCGCGCACATCGGCTGCGAAATCGGCCAGCGTAAAGTCGATCTCGTGGCCCACGCCGGTGATGATGGGGATGTCTGATGTCGCAATTGCCCGTGCCACCCGCTCATCGTTGAAGCACCATAAATCTTCTAAGCTGCCGCCGCCGCGTGCGACTAGGATCACATCGACGCGTTCATCGTCAGGCGCGCCATTCAGCCGCTCGATGGCGGCAATGATCTGCGACGCGGCCTCTGCCCCCTGCACCAACGTGGGCGACAAAATTACTTCTAGCAATGGATAGCGGCGGCGCAGCACGTTGAGAATATCTTGAAAGGCTGCCGTGCTGGGCGAGGTGACCACCCCCAACCGGTGCGGTAACGCAGGCAGTGGCCGCTTGCGGGCTGGGTCGAACAACCCTTCGGCATCCAGCTTTTGCTTCAGACGCTCGAACTCGGCAAATAGATCCCCCACGCCGGATGGGGTGAGCGCATCGATGTAAAGCTGATACGTGCCATCGCGTTCATATACACCGACACGTCCACGCGCAACCACAGCATCGCCATTCTTGGGCGTATAGGCGCGTGTCATGCGCATGGCTTGGGCCTTCCACATGGCGCATTTAATCTGCGCACCGCCATCTTTAAGCGTGAAGTAAATATGACCAGACGCCGGACGCGAGACATTACTCAGCTCGCCGCTCACCCGCACATCCATAAAGTCCTCGTTCTCTTCGATCAATTGCTTGATCTGGGCAGTCAGGTCGGACACGCTGAGCGGTTCGTTGGCAAACAGGATGGATTGGAAGCCTCGGTTCATGGGGAAGATTATGAATTGAGAATTGAGAATTGAGAATTATGAATTATGAATTATGAAAGATGTGTGGTTGCTTGTTTGGTTTGTGGCATCAGTCATAAGTCATAAGTCCGGTAGGTGGACAGCCCTAACTTCGATATACCGGACTTATGACTTATGACTTTATCTTTGTGACTTGTGACTCGTGACTCGTTATGACTCATTTCACCTCAATACCCACCACCCCCTCGTAGCGTTCGTCCAGTGGGATGAGATCGAGGCGGGTGCTGAAGTCATACACCACGACACTGCCTTTGAGGGGGCCAGTGTAGCCTTGTAAGGCAAAGGGGTGGCGATCTGTGATGTTTGCATTGCGGATCCATTTGAAAGTTGGCAGCGTGCCGAGGACGGGGTAGCCATCGTGGGTTTGGTAAAACGTATCGCCACTCAGGCGGGCCGAGATGCGATAGTCTTGGGTCAAGGCTTGTGTCGAAAGCCAGTTTAGATCGATGTTGGCGGCGCCTGCACTGCGGGCGGTGCTGGCCCCAATCAGGACCATTTGATTGGCAAACGGCACGTAGCGACTGCCTTCTTGGACATACGGCAGGTCAAAAAATGCATCATCAACTTGGAGGTTTAGGCCTTGTTGTGGCGGCACATCGAAGGCCAGACTGATGTATTGGGGCTGGGTGGTTATTTGGGCCGGGACCGTGCCATCGGCTAAAGTGGCTCCGCTGGAGTTGCGTAGCACAATAGTTTGAGTGAGCGGCCCCAACTGCCAATGGGTCCATACCCGCATCTGGTTTGGCAGCCCAAGATCGTAGTCCACCCCGATCAAGCTATTGTTGGGGGTGGCAAATGGATAGGGGTGTTGGGTCATCGGTGCAATGGCGGATGGAATGATATGTAGCTGACCGACTGGCACGAAGTCCAAACCGCCGGGTGTTTTGTAAAGCGTGCCTCCGTTGTAAGCCCCAGCCAGCAGCGCATAGTCGCCAGGCGGCAAATGCCATGGGATGGCAAACGCGGCTCGCTTAAAACTGAGGATGCCCGCGTGCTCCTGACCGCTAAGGCGCACGTCGGCATTGGCGGCCAAGTGTCCATCAGGAAAGAGAATGCGTATGGTGATCGAATCGCCATCAACGTATTTACCTTGGGACGACCACCACAAGTCAATGTTGAATTGCTGACCCACGGTGACGGTGTTGGGCAAACCAAGTGGATGCACCAGAATGATGCGCTCATCCCAAAGGGTGCGCTTAAAGCTGGTGCTGGTCATGTCGATGGCGGTATCGACGCGCCAGCCTGGGGTGTTGCTGAGCGGGAAACTTTGCAGATGGTGGGCGGCTAATTGTTGCGGGAAATGGCTGGTGATATACGTGCGGCCCAGCACTGCAGCATGCGCGGCCCGTTCGGCAAAAGTATCTTCATAGGCTTGGGTGCCAGAGGGTGAGACGTAAGTTACGCGCACATCGGGCCGCAAGCCTTCGATGGCTTGGAGCGCCCACATCGGCGTGGCCTGATGCCATTCGGAGAAGACTTGCTCGTTGAGGTTGGGATAGCGCAGCATGGCTGCAGCATGAGCACGGGTGCTGTTATCACGGGCCAATGTGCGATAGCTGGGCCAGCGTTGGGCCATATCGCGCAGGGTGAAGCCAGCAATGATAAGCATCGCGCCTGCCGCGAGTATTTTTGCCGTAGGTGAAAAACGCACAGCGGGCAAAGAAAAGATGCCTGTGATTCCAACACACAACATTACCCAGCATGGCATAGCGTATTCGACCGTCTGCGGCGCTTTATAAGTAATTGTGACAAACCAGTGCAGAACGATGCACGCCAATAACAATAAGCCGACACTGCGTTGATACATCAGCATCAACAGTAGCCCTACGACCATCGCCAGCAGCACCGGCGGGCTGAATTGAAATTGAAATAGTGTTGCGGTTGTGCTGATTCGATCCCACAATTGCTCTGGCGCGACCGAGACAAAATAGAAAAGATCGTTGCCAAAGCCACGCGCCAGCACGTGGTCGAGAAAGCCGCGCCAACTAGCGAGGTCTCCGTGCGCCAGCACACCGGGTGCGCTATTGCGCAGCGGCAGATACAGCCACACGATTTGGGTGGCACACAGGATGGCAAAGGCGATGAAGTAAACACGCCCGTTCAATTTGGCATATATCGATTGCCACAGCACAAAGGCGCTCATCAGCGCCGCGACAAACACCAGTGACACATGATGACTCACACCCAGCCCAACCGCAGCAGCCATGCCCCATAGCGCAGCCCGAGGGTGGGTGCGCGACCGCACGGCCAAATAGGCCATCAACGCGGTAAACAGCGCGGTCAGGCTGCGCACATTAAACGTGGTGGCCTGCGCCCAGAAAGTGGTGCTGGTCGCCAATGCAAACGCCGGAATAACCCCGTAGAGACGCGCGGTAAGCGCGTCTCGTGTGGTAGACGCAGATATACAAGTGATATATGCCACAGTCACAGCCAATGACGCAATGACCGCCGACAAGAACGACAAACGGGCAAAAGATGAACCCAGCGGGATGTGCGAGATCAGCCAGCCCAGCATCATCAGCAATGGATAGCCCGGCGGGTGAGGCACTTGCAGTGTATAGGCAGCCAATTGCAGCTCGCCACTATCGGCAGGTTGCACATCACTGTTCAGGGTAAGTGTGTAGAGCGTGAGCGCGCCGATGAAAACAAGCAGCGGGAAAACAACGTCCAGCCATTTTGTTATACGATCTTTCATCTTTCATCTTTCATCTTTCATCTTTCATTTCTCATTTCTCATTTCTCATTTCTCATTTCTCATTTCTCATTTCATACTTCATACTTCATACTTCATACTTCATACTTCTTAATTCTCTACTCTCCGGTAAATTTTTGACTCTCAAAAGCTATCACACCTATATGTGCCGTCAAAATTGTTCGAATACCCTGTATATGGCGTCTCCAAGTCATCGAGTTGCATTTCCGAAAGTTGCTCCAGCAAATCTTATGACAAGCTCTATCAACTTTTGGAAATGGTTGGGAGCGATTCTCGAACCCATATATGTGGCGTTTATGGCTAGATTTCTGAGCATATCTTGGTATTTGGCAAATTTACGCATCAGCTTTTACCGGAGAGTAGAGTAATTCTCAATTTCCTAAACACAGCCGCTGTTTCCAGCGCGGTGCGTTGCCAAGAAAATTGAGCGGCACGCAGCAGGCTGCGTTGACGCATGCGGGCATGGTAGTCGTCTTCGTCGCACAAAGCAATTACCGCACCAGCCATGCGCCGGGCATCATTGGGCTCCACCAAGATGCCGGCATTGCCGACCACTTCGGGGATTGACGAAGCATTGCTGCCGATGACGGGTGTGCCGCAGGCCATAGCCTCCAGTGCGGGGAGACCAAATCCTTCGTAGAGTGAGGGGAATAAGAAGACGCGTGCTCCGGCGTACAGAGCCGGTTTGTCCTCCTCGGCCACCCGGCCAATTGGGCGTACTACGTCGGCCACATCAAGTGTGTCGATCATATGTTGCAGCGTCACAGACTCACCACCGCTGGTCCATACGGGCGTATCGGGTGTGCCATTGATGACCAATGGGAACTCCGCACCGACGGATTCCCCGCACCACACCATGACTTGCAAAAGTGTTTCGATATTTTTGCGGGCATCAAAATTGCCCAAATACAGCATATATCTCTCGGGCAATGTATAGCGTTCGTAAATGCGGTTCATATCAGCTTGCGGAATCGCAGGTGTGTATTCGGGGCGGGCGGCTAGCGGCACTACCGTAATGCGCGATTCAGGCACTGGCAGCAGACGCACGATATCTTGTTTGCTGTTTTCGGAGTCAGTGAGAATGGCGCTTGCATTGGCCGCCCCCGCACGCACGAGCGCGGCGTAGGCGCGATGTTGCGGCCCACCGCGATAGGCCGGCAGTAGCAGTGGAATGACATCGTGAATTGTCGTAATTACTGGCACTGGGCAGTACAAGGGAGGGGCCCAATACGGCACAAAGGCGAGATCGGCATTCATCCGTTTGGTTGCTCGGGGAAAGGTCACTTGTTCAAATGCAACTTTGGCCAGATTACCCTGTTGATGCGACGCTGGTGCCACCAGCTCCAGTTCAAACTCTGGGGCCACCGTGCCCAAAGCCTCGATCAGTTGACGGGTATATTGACCACTACCGGTCTTTACGGCTTTTTCAAACCAAGCGTTTACAGCCACTTTTGTCCGTGACCCAGTTTTTGCAGTTTTTTTCATCGCCTCTGTCACGCAGCTATTATCAATGAATTCGTAAGCAATGTTTAATTTGCATAAGCTTATACAACACTGAAATTGAAAATTGCGACCATTCGTAATTCATTGCTAAGTGAATAGCGCAATTCCGTGATTTACAGCGTCGTGCTAGAATAAAAGTATCGATGTTCTGTTGAGGTGACAAATCGCTCAAGTTACCAATCAACGTTCACTAGGGGGAAATATGCTCTGCTTTTTACGTGTTCCGTATCGCGTATACCGTCATATACATTAGTTTATGCGGCAGTTTGTCCTATGTCGTCTCCCCTACGACATGATTTCGATCATCGCACACTGTGGTGTATTCAGACATGATTTATATCAGGCTGAATCTCCTAGTCTGTTTTCTTGCTAACTGTTTTCGAAATGGCGCACACCGTGAGGTGTCGTGTCCGCGCTTTTTCACACTAAGGAATTTCATATGTGCACGCTCAACTCTTTGCTTACGCTCAACTTACTCAAGTCGTTTATTATCACGTTTCGGCGTTCGAGCTCAACTATCGTGCCTTTACTCGTGCCATTGCTTGTGGCATTTGTCGCTTCGGTGTTGTTGGCCCATCCGGTGCAAGCCAGAACGGTCGTAGGACAGGCTGCGGCATGTGTGCCTGCCCCGGATCAGCCGGAGAGTTCGGCACTGATCGACTCGTTTGATGCTCTGGATAGTACGACTTGGGCGATTGATCCAACAACACATTTTGCCCCAGTGGAACAATGCAACAACAATGTTCTGCAAAGTATCGGCACGCCTGAAGGAGTCTGGCGTAGCAAACTATTCTATAAGAGGCCTTTGCGGAATGGAAATTCTGCCACGTTGGCATTTAAGCTCGATTCATTGAACACCACCGCCAACTTTGCTATCGAGAATGGCAGCGATGGCTTTGCCAATCGCTTTGGCATTGAAGCAAATCAAGGCAAGATCTATGTCAAGGTTTTCACCGGTACATTCTTCTTCCCAGGCACCCTGATTACGCCAACCAAAGTTGATACCTGGTACGAGTTGACTCTGGCTGTCGATGATGTGAATGGGTTTTCAATGAAATTGCGCGATGCCGAGACCGATCAGACCGCAATGTATACCCGCACTATGCCCGCTGGCTTGGCTTGGAACTTCTCTCACTATCTCCTGACGGGGACGGCCTATCTGGATAACTATGCCCAAAGTGGTCAGCCGTTGGCGATCTCCAGCGTTGCAGATCAGTATATTTATGAAGATGGCAATACTGGCCCGATTGCATTCCGTATCGGCAATTTTGGCCCCATTAGTGCGCCAGTGACGTTGACCGTGCAGAACACCAATAATGCTCGGTTGTTGCCGCCGGGCAGCGTTGTGCTCAATGGAAGTGGGCTGCAGCGTACGGTGATCATCACACCGGCTGCCAATCAATCGGGTTCGGCTACTATCTCTTTGACGCTCACTACCGATACAGAGACTATTCAGCGCGTATTCAAGATTTTTGTCAGCCCAGTTGATGATGCCCCAATCATTTCAGATATCGATTACAAGAACACGAATCGTGTCCCAGGTGGCGAGCCAATCGGTCCGCTGCCGTTTGTGATTGGCGATATCGACACCCCCATCATCAGCCTGACCGTTAGCGCAATCAGCTCGAATCAGTCTGTGTTACCACCTGCCAATATTCGGATCGATGGAAGCGGGCCGACCCGCACCATCACGTTGGTGCCCAGTGCGCAGACTTCAGGTGATGTAACTGTCACGGTCGTGGTGAGTGATGCGACAAGCAGTATAAGCACCCGCTTTAACCTGAGCAGCTTCTCACGCCGCTTTACGCCGATTGTGTTTGGCCCAGCAATTCAACCAATCCCACCGCCCTGCAATACGCAGCCGGTCGATTGTTTTGAGCCAAACAATGGCTTCAGCACCGCAACCCCGATTACACCCCCAGTCAGCTTGACTGCGACCTTAAATGGTGCATTGGATCAACGTGACTATTTTGAAATGAACCTGGTTGCGGGCCGGACTTATACCTTCACAACCCGTTTTGACAATGGCGATTTAGATTTGTATCTGTATGCTGATACGGATCGAGTGATTCCAGTCGGCATATCCGATCAGACCAACAGGCGCTTCGAACAAATTGTGTATACCCCGTCACAGAGTGGAAGATATTTCCTGCTATCGTTCAACTTCTTGGTCCGGCCTGAGCCTGTGCCGGTGCTTCATATCTATCGACTGGGGATTGAGTAACGGTTCTGCCAAATTGCATCGTGTTGCCGTGAGCCACATCAATCACAGGACTCTCGGCAATGACCGTGTTATGCTCTTCGTTTATAGGAGTCGATAACCTATGACGTTACTAGATAAACTCATGGCAAACTCTAATCCCAGCCTATTGCCAGCTGAAGTAAAATGACATTGCAACGTAATAGCATAACAATCAACACATAGAAGAGGTCAAACAATATGGCAGCTTATCCATCAATGGACTGGAGTGCTGGCAGCTACGCAGGACCGCGCATCGAGAACGAAGACTACGTCGTTTTTACGCAATCTAGCGACACTGTCGATATTGCCAATAAAGGCGTATTGATGGTGGTGTGCGATGGCTCATCTAGCCCAACATGCGGTGCGCAGGCAGCTCGGCTGGCGGCGCATCGGGTCATGGAGCTTTACTACGATAGCCGCGCCAGTGTCAATCCGCAAATTGCATTGGCAGCGGCTGTGCGCGATGCGCAGCGCTATCTACAAGAACAGAAGCAGGGGGAGTGCGCAGACATGCGGACTGCGCTTTGTGCAGCGGCTGTGTTTGAAGATATTGCCTACATTGCCCAGATGGGCGAAATTCGCGCCTATATTTTGCGGCAGGGCAAGCTCGATCACTTGGATTCTGCGTTGGTCGATGCAGAGAACTTTTCTGAAAAGGCGAATAAGCGCGATGCTGCTAGCTTGTTAATCGAAGCGCGCTATATGCTTGAGCCAAGCGATCGCGTATTGCTGTGTAGCGATGGCATTTACAACGCCATCAATGATGAGCGGCTCAAAAGTATCTTGGCGCAGAATCGCTCGCCTGAGAAAGCTGTTGATGGGCTGATCAAGGCTGCAATTGACTCCAACCTCTCGGACAATGCCTCGGCCGCGATCCTGAACTTGTATAAATCGCGATATGGCAAAACTGCCCCGGTTAATGGGGCACGCGCTAGCTCCTTGGTACAGACCATTGGGTTTTTGGGTGCAGCTTCATTGGCCGTGAGTGTTATTGGGGCGTTAATTTTCAGCCCAAACAGCCTAGCCGCTATGATAGGCAATTCGCCTAGTCCTACACGTAACAGTGGGCCTGGCATTGTGGGCACGCGCGTGGTGGCGGTTAGCACCTTGGTCCGAACTGCAGAAGAGACGCCTATCCCGACGATTACAGTCGCACCTGCAACACCCATCCCGGCGACTGCTACACTGGATGTAGGCCCAACAGTGGAGAATACGCCGACGCCAACAGAGACGCATACCCCTACGCCGACAGCT
Source organism: Chloroflexota bacterium (assembly GCA_031392845.1). GTDB lineage: Bacteria > Chloroflexota > Anaerolineae > J036 > Brachytrichaceae > JANMVQ01. Next base: position 1,582 of record JANMVQ010000351.1, on the reverse strand, counting down.
ACGTCAACCCAAACTACAACTCCGACGGCCACATCAACCCAAACTGCAACGCCGACGGCGACATCGACCCAAACCGCAACCCCGACAGCGACATCAACCCAAACCGCAACGCCGACGGCTATGTCGACTCAAACTATGACACCAACGGTCACATTGCCCCGAATTGCAGCACCAACGAGTATTGACACACCGATCCCCTCACCCACAGCCAGTGCAACCGCAACACCGCGCCCAACAACACGACCCATCCGGCGACCTACGGCTCGTCCGTCCAGTACTGCTACCTCTGTGCCCATTGTCACACTCGCGCCATTGCCATCGCCTGTGCCTGAGGTGATTGCATCGACTGCTACAGCGGTGCCAAATAATGGTGGACAGCCGCCGCCAGAGCCTCCAAAACCGCCACAACCTACATCTCCGCCACCACGGCCCACCGATCCACCGCCACCGCCGCCGACCGAGGCGCCAAAGCCCGAACCGGTTGTGCCGACCGAGGCGCCACCGCCCTGACGTCGCAAAACTAGACAGTTGACCCATCTGATAAATTTAGCGGATGGGTCTTGTCTGTACCCAGCACAAATGTAATGGGTAAGTATTATGAGGTGCATCTGACTGCACAAAAGATATCAGGTCGTTTCAGCGAAGAAATAACTGAAAATTAATCGTTTATTGCTTGGAAGAAGCTAGAAGACTACGCAGATTACGTTAGGAGGCAATTCATGCTCGCATTTGGGTCCTTGCTAAAAGGACGATTCTTTGTTACTGCCTTAAGTGCTGTTGCACTTGGCTTGTTTGCATCACCCATACTTACATACGCAGTGGCTCCAGTCATTGACTCAATCACGCCGAATCCATTGAACATCAATGAAGATAACAATGGTCAAGTGACGATTGTAGTATCCGATGGAGATGGCGACCCAAGCCTGACGGTGACCGCATCTTCAGATAACACTGGACTTATTCCTGATGCCAATATCACCATTAGCCCGAATGGTGGCCCAAGTGGTAGTCGAACGGTGACGGTAGTGCCATTGGCCAATCAATCTGGCACAGCCAATATTCAACTGACCATTGTGGACACAGCAAGTGAGCAAAGCACACTTAGTTTTGTCGTCAATATCGCTGCGGTGCCCGATGCGCCTACGATCAGTGTTCAGCCAACCACGGTCAACTTTAACGAAGATGGAATGGGCAACACCACAATCACGGTAAATGATGTTGACGGAGACAATATCAGCCTATCAGCGACATCGAGCGACACCAGCAAAGTAGCCAATGCTGGCATCACGTTTTCTCCGGTAAATCCTGCTGCAAGCGGGACCTCGCGAACCATTCAAGTGCAGGGGTTACCAAATCAAAATGGGACGGTGTCGGTCAACTTGACTGCCAGTGATGGCAATGGGGGATCAGTCCTCACCAGCTTTACAGTCAATATTACGCCGGTGCCTGACCCGCCCATCATCACCTACCCCAATTCGCAAGCCATTCCTGAGGACACCTCCACCGGTGATCTGCCGTTTACTATTGTCGATCCAGATGGTGATGCGATCACAGCCGTCACGCCTACCTCGTTTGATAACCT
>JANMVQ010000314.1:0-3142 GCA_031392845.1 Chloroflexota bacterium | reverse complement strand
GGTTGGCCGTTGATGTTGATGCGCAGCCCAGCCGGCAGGGTCAGCAATGTGAGCGGCACCCGATATGGAGCCAGCGGATGCGTGAGCGTGACGACATTGCCGCGCGAATTGGTCACGCTCAGGCGCATCTCGACATAGCTCAGCGCCGCCGCATCGACATCCTCTGGCGCGGGCATCGTCATGGTGACCGTTTGGCCGAAGCGACGTCCGAGTGGATGCACATGCTCATTCTCCGGATGCTTGAAAGGGATATGGCGCAGCACGAAGTCCCACTGGATGGCCGCACTGAGATCGCCATCTATCGCGTCGCGGGCTTGGGCCGACAAATATACGGTCGAGTTCACCCAGTAGCGCTGCGGCGTATCCGATGACGGTGACAGCAGCTTGATTTGGGGTGCAACGCCAAGCGACTGCGACGGCGTCGGACTTACGGAGACGACAGTGAGTGGTGTCGTTGGGGTGACTGTTGCATGCGTTGTTGGTGTTACGAACGGTTTGGACGTTGGGCTTGGCATGGATGGGATAGTCGTGGGTGTCTGTGTGGTTTGGCGAGTGGCGGTTGGTGCGGGCAAGGCCGTTTGGGGCACTGTTGGTTTAGGCGTGGACGTAGCGACTGCTCCACCAGCCGGTTTGATCTGCCGAATCTGGCCATTGCCAAGCGAGTAGTAGAGCGTCTGGGTGCGCTCATCGACATGCATGGCGACCACCCCGCCATAGGTGCTGCTGCCACGCACGACGACTTCGCGGGCGTAGCCCCCAGCACCACTCGGCACGAGCCGATACACCGATGTGCCGCAGTAGTCGCCGAACAAATATGCGTCATTGAATGGGGCTGACCACGAGACAAAAGCCCCACCAGTGATCGAGCACAAACTATCTTGATGGCCATAGCTGTAGATCGGATTCGTCAACCCGGTGCGAGCGGTGCCACCGCCTTCGCGCTCATTCCAGCCGTAGTCGGCCCCAGGTGCGCCAAGGTTGATCTCCTCCGCGCTGTCCTGGCCGACATCGTTGATGTAGAAGATATTCGTGCCCGGCTTAAACGCCATCTTGAACGGGTTGCGCAGACCGGTGGCGAAAATCTCCTGACACACCCGACTGCTGTCTTTGCGCGGGGCGCTCTCACCGCAGCGAGTTGCGCCAGATGCGTTCACGAAAGGGTTGTCGCTGGGGATCGAACCATCGGCATTCAGGCGCAAAATCTTGCCGGCCAGCAAACTCATCTGGCGGGCGTTGTCGTTGGCGCGACCGGTCTGCGACCAGTCATCGATACTGCAACCGCCATCGCCGACCGAGATATACAGTTTGCCATCTGCACCGAATTTCAGATCGCCGCCATTGTGGTTGCCGCACAGCGAGACGATGTTGTCGAGGATGAGTGTGCCTTCGCTGGTGGTGTTGTCATCGTTTAGCCGAAAGCGCATCACGCGGTTGGTGGCGGTGCGGCTGCCCGCGCAATCGCTGCGGCCGGTGCCGCCGTTGTGGGTGAAATACACATAGATATAGCGGTTGTGAGCGAAGTCGGGATCGACGGTCACGCTCTCGATGCCGCGCTCAGAATCGGTGCACAGCACATTGCCGAGGTTGAGGGCGTTGTCTTTGACAATTTTGCGCGAACCCAAGTCGAAGACCCTGAGCTGGCCGTATTTGAGGGCGATCAGCAGTCGTCCATCGGGAGTGGTGGTGAGGCCAGTGGGGAGGTCACCGACATCGGTGAGTAGGGAATCGGTGATGGTGGCGTCGACGGTCAAGGGTTCGAGATGGATTTCGAGTGCGTTGCTCTGAGCGAGCGCATGCCACTTGATTGACGTGAGCACGCTGATGATGCAGATGACTAAACGCAAAATAACGTGGTGCGGATTTCGATACATGAATAGCAGCCTCCTGACTGATGTGGGGATCAGGGTAAGGAGGCCGCTGTCGATGTCGCATCCTCAATTGGCGGATGCATAAAACTATTTCTCGGGAAATGGCGGATAACCGGATATCATCTCCAAAATCCCCTTATTGCATTCAGCTCGTTTTCTGGGTATTACCTGCGCATCGTATGGGTAGTCAGTGATCAATTGTGTCAGTATGATTGGAGCAGAGAAGGTTGACCAATGGCTCACCAATTCAACCGCTCCTAAATATGTCGTGTGCCATAAAACCCAACATGACTGATGATCATATCCGTGCCCGCTCATATCTACGAATACTTAGCAGTCGAGTAATCCTCTTTGTGATTTTGTTCTTGATTACAGTGCTGAATGCACCAATGCTCTTTGCCAAAACAATAACTCCAGCACCCACAGCCAAAACTCATCTTCAACCCTCAGCACCGCCAACGGAGGCTGTACCTGTCCCATCCAATACCAAGGTTGCTGATCCACTCATTGTCATTGCTGATTTTGAAGGTAGAAGTCAAAATAGATCGCTTCAAGATTCACCGGCTGACTTGATCTATGTGCAAATAGCTAGCCAAATTAAGTATCACGCGTTGAATTTGCGCATTGAGCGCCTAACTCAGGTAATTGATGAGTCCGCATCAGCATCCATCGCCAAAGAAACGGGAGCAACTATTCTCGTAAGAGGTCGGCATGACCAGTCTGGCACGTATTTGATTTTTGATCCCATTAATTGGTCGTCTGGCAACAAGTTCACTGAGATATTCGTTATCCCAATTACCATCTCAAAAGAGATCAACATTAGTCTCGCCAGCGATCAGGCAACATATATTATTTTTGGTGCAGTAACTGGAAATTTATTCAGCCGTGGCAGATATTCGGCGGCGCTTCCATTACTGGAAATTATTCGTAAAACAGAGACGTTCAGGCTGCTTGCTTCTATCCAAAAGAGCGGGTTTTACACTACGCGAAGCTACGCTTATGGCAAGCTAGAAAACTATGAACTGGCATTGCGCGATGCTGAGCAAGCGGTCAAATTACAGCCAACTTTCGATGCCTATACTAATCGTGCTTTTGCTTATAGTCAGTTGGGGCGCGATAAACTGGCCATAGCCGATGGGTGTAGATCTCAAATAGTGAGCAGAAAGTGCAAAAACACCGGGAAATAAGCCGTATCCGAAAGAGGAAATGACAAAATTGATGTAATTTATTCGTTGTGGTTCTCCGTTGGATTTTCAACGAATCCTGCGGTTCAA
>JANMVQ010000299.1:0-34865 GCA_031392845.1 Chloroflexota bacterium | reverse complement strand
CCCAAAAAAGCAGCGCACACGATATCGTGTGCGCTGCTTTTTTATGTGAGCCGTGCAGGATTCGAACCTGCGACACAGGGATTAAAAGTCCCCTGCTCTACCAACTGAGCTAACGGCCCCTGCAAGATACTTAGTCTCTGTTGACGAAGCGAGCGCTATATTACCAAACAAACCCCTCCAGTGTCAAAGATAATCTCAAAAGAGGGTGCATTTGCCAGAAGAGAGTGTCAAATCGTGCAGAGTGCTTGATGAGCGAGGAGCATCATGCGTCAAATCGCTCTGGAGGGATAAATGCCTCCCTATACGAATGCGCCTCTCAAAAATACTGTGGCGTGGTTTAATCGGAGACATGCCGAAGTCGCTCGTCAGGCTGTTTGAAATACTCTTGTTGCTCGTGGTCGGATCATCGATCTCGCTAGGGGTCAATTGGCTACCTAGCTTGAGCGCAACAGGGTCCATCAAGCCCACGCCCCTTTTCCCATCGCAAGCTGTGGACAACCCGCTGCCAGCTGCTAACAACACGAACAGCACCCCCAATCTAGGTGCCGACCTGCTGACTACGACCACGCCTGTTGATGTGCGAGGATCCCTAAATACCGGGACGCCAAACGCAAATGACCCTACCCGTGCGCCATTGTCCACCTCAGTTCCATTTACAGTGGTTGTGGGGGGGATCGATGCCAACGATGCTCCACTCATCGAACAACCGGCTAACACCATCAATATATTGCTGCTGGGCAGCGATGCCTCTGCCGACCAGCGTTTAGCGCGCACTGATTCGCTCATGATCGCTAGCATTAACCCCGATGCGCCTTCGGTCAGCTTACTATCTTTCCCACGCGATTTGCAAGTCCGCATCCCGGGCTGGGCTGATGATCGCATCAACACGGTTTTTGAGCGCGGTTATATGCAGGATTTTCCTGGGGGTGGCCCGGCTTTTCTCGCGCTGGCATTGCGTAAAAATTTTGGTATCAAGATCGATCATTTTGTGCGCATCGACTTCCAGGGGTTTATCAAAGCAATCGACACCTTGGGCGGGGTCGATGTCTTAGCCGAGTGCGAGCTGCACGATACATTCCCCGACAAGGCTTCGCCGACTGGACGGACTGATCTGGATATATATCCGGGCAAAGTGTCACTCAGTGGCAAGCAGGCGCTATGGTATTCGCGTTCGCGCTGGTCGACGACAGACTTTGACCGTGCTCGCCGCCAGCAAAAGGTGATGCGGGCGGTCTTACGCAAAGCGCGCGAGTCGAATATGCTCCAGAATGCCATCGGGCTATATGGCGATTTTCGTAATAATTTAGAGACCGATCTGAGTGTGACCGACTTGCCCACACTGATGGATATTGCGCAGCGGTTAGGCGATTTGCAGATCAAAAATCGCGTGATCACTTACCCGATAGTGCGATCATTTAAGCGTGACGATGGCGCACAGGTGTTACTATCCACCAACAACACTATTCCGTATATCAAAGAGGCGCTGTCGCCCCCCGCCGGCAATCGTGCCCAAACGCTACCGCGTGTGGAAGTGCGCAACGGCTCAAATAAGCCAGACATGGAGTTGATTGCCAGTGAGCGACTGACCTGGGAGGGTTTTCAAGTGGTGGCCGTGGGTAAAACAGATGCGCCCTCGTTCAAAGAAACCCAGATCATCGATTTTAGTACCACACCCAAGGGATCGCCCATTACGCGTTTGAGCGAAATTTTCCGAGTGCAACCACGCAATATTCTGGGCCAGCCTGACCCTAGTAGTGTATCGGTCGCACGCATTGCGCTGGGTGACGATTACAACTCTTGTCCTGCCACCGCCAGTATCGCCAGCGATGTGCCGTTAGCAGCAGAACCGACGAAGGCGCCTTAAATGGCGCACTGTCCAAGGGTCACGCCCCCGACCGCAAATCAGCCAAGCGTGTCGGCGAGTATTGAATTTGATCGAAGATGGCTTGACACACTTCGCCGGTCGGGGACTGGGCGCTGAAGCCCACCCGCGTATTTCCGGCCAACCCCAGGCTGAAATAGCGCACCAGATGCCAGTTTTGCGCATCGTGCGAGTAATGAAACGCAAAAGCTTGTTGCGCGCCTTGCAAACCGGACACGCGCAGATAGACTTGATCGCTGGGGAACACAATCGAGTTGCAGTCGTCCGAGCTGCCCTTGGTCACCACAGACACGATCATGGGTTGCTGCTGCGGCGAATACTCGAAACATAGCTTGGCCCAATGCGTTTCGTCAGCATAAACCAACAAGACTCCAGCATCATACGTGGCGGCAAAGTTCACCCGCACTCGGGCCGAAAACATAAATTCACCACGCGGTGCAAACATCAATCGGGGCGAGTTAATCGTCGTCTGCGCGCCTTGCGGATCTAGGAACAGGTCAGTGCGCGGGCCAGCGATTAGCGAAAGCGAATGGCCGTCGGTGCGCCACGACTGCGGGCGCTGATCGATCTCCAACCAGTGCGGCAAGCTATTGAGCGTTACGGATGTCATTTGATAAATACCGGCAGATGGCCCAATGCAATCACATGCGACCAGCGCGCGCGATCCCCTTCAGTAAAGATAGCCAGTTCACCAATCACTTCTGCGCCAGCCTTCTGCATAATCAGACGCATACCCTGCAACGTGCTGCCAGTGCTGATCACATCATCGACTAATGCCACTCGTTTGCCTCGAATGGCTCCCCGATCTTTCTCATCCAAAAACAGCGTCTGCGGTTTGTTGGTCGTGATCGACAATGTTTCGGCCGACAACGTATTGCCCATGTACGGCTTATGCGATTTTCGCAACACGACATACGGCAGACCTGATTCGACTGAAAGCGCGTAAGCTAGCGGAATGCTCTTGGCCTCGGCAGTTACTAGATATTCGGTGCCTTTAGGCAAACGCAAGGTCAAGGCTTTGGCCGACGCTTGCACCAATTCGGTGTCACCCAATATATTGAGCACTGCAATACGCACCCCAGGTGCGACTTCCATCAAACGCAGTTGACGTTGCACCCCTACCACGTCAACGGTATGAAATTCTTGATTTTCACTCATATTTTGTACTGCCAGCTACAACTCATAACCCCGCGCCAAGGCTTGCTCACCATAACCACTTTCGGCGCTGGTGTCCGGCACCGCAAAGTCCAGCGCATCGGCCAGTCGCACGATCATATTAAACATGCCACATATATAAATAGCCTCGCGGATCTGGTCAGCGCTTGCCCCATTGGCACGCGCATGATCGATCTCTGCTGAAGTCACCTGCATGGGCGACAACGTCAGTAACCGCACCACACCCAACGTGGCACGCAACGCCTCACCAATCGGCGCAGTGCGCCAATCGTCAAACACGGCCTGGACCAGCGCCTCACCGAGGGCTGATGACGCCATTGCGCCATGGGTGCCTGTTCAGAAAGGACACTTGTTTAGGTAGGCGGTATATGCCGCAAACAGCTCGCGTTCGCCCACGGACCATAGCGAATCCCCACGCAGTAGGGCATGGGTTAGAGCGGAGAACGATCGGCCAAACAGCTCAGGGCGACAATACAGCGTCTTAACCACATCGAGTGCCTGGGGCGGAAGACCGCCAGCGGTTTCAACTTTCTTCAGTCGCATCGGCGTTTTTCTCCTTGTGTACCGGCTCGGCCATCGCAGCCAATCCTTGTTCTATCCGCAACATACCGGCGCCTACCGCTGCACTTACAATCGTCTCAAACAGCGCGTCTTCGGTATAGCCTAAATCCAACAAGCGTTGCACATCGCTATCGGTCACTTTATAAGCCTGCTGAATGACTTTGTCGGCAAACACAGACAGCAAGCGCGGCACCCCTTCGATCGAATCCGGATGAAAAGTGTCCGGCGTTTGAATCTCGGTAGCACGCGCAAAAATGGCCTGGCGCACCAACGGATCAAGTTCGCCCGGACTTTCGAAGATGGCTTTCAATAGCGCAAGCCGATGTCCTTCAAATGGATCGAGGACAGGCTTTGTTTTTGATGCTGATTGCGATGTCGATTGGGGATCAATAGCGTGATCCAACATTAACAGTGAGTTTACATGACTTTTGGTAAAAGCATTCGGGGCAGTCATCATGCTAGAATTTTGCAGATGAGCGACTATCTCTTTCGTGGCGACTTAAACACAATTGATCCCGAAGTTGCCGAATTGATCCAACACGAACATGCCCGCCAGTACAGCAAACTGATCATGATTCCTAGTGAATCGTATGCATCGCAAGCGGTGCGTGAGGCCGAAGGTTCGGTGCTGCAAAATCTGTACGCCGAAGGCTATCCGCATGCGGATGCACACGGGCTGGATCAGACTGAACTGTTGGACTATGACTACCAGTTACCCTTCTTCCGCCGTTATGCCGACCGGCGCTACTACAAAGGCGCAGAATACTGCAACCTGATCGAAGCAGTGGCCCGCCGCCGTGGCGCAGAAGCCTTCTGCCCACCAGGGATGAAGCCCGAACAGTTGTTTCTGAACGTACAGCCCTTGGCGGGCGCGATTGCCAACACCGCAGTGTATGAAGCCCTGGTCAAACAAGGCGACACGGTGATGGGGCTGAACCTTTTGCACGGCGGCCACCTTACCCACGGTAGCCCAGTCAACCATAGCGGCATCCATCAACGGATTGTGTTTTATGGCGTGGACGAAAAGACCGAGCGGCTGGATTACGATGTCATCACCGAGATTGCGTTGCGCGAGAAGCCCAAGATGATCATCGCCGGATACACCTCGTATCCGTTTGCGCCCGACTTCAAAAAGTTCCGCCAGATCGCTGATTCGGTGGGTGCATATTTGCTGGCCGACATCTCGCACACGGCCGGTATGACCGTGAGTGGCGATTACCCAAATCCGGTTGGTATCGCGCATGTGACGACCTTCACCACCCACAAAACGTTGCTCGGCCCGCGTGGCGCCGTCATCATCACGACTGATGAAGAGCTGGCCAAGAAGATTGACCGGGCAGTGTTCCCAGGCATGCAGGGCGGCCCGCACATCAATAAAGTGGCCGGCATCGCTACTGCTTTTAAGATCGCCATGACGCCGCAGTTTAAGACGCTGCAAGGCCAGATCAAAAAGAACGCTGCTGCGTTGGCCATGGGCTTGACCCAAAACGGTTTGCGGGTGGTACACGGCGGCACCGATACGCATATGGCCTTGTTGGACTGTAAGTCGATCACCCACAATGGTGTGCCGCTCGGTGGTGACATCGCCGCGCGCATCATCGATCTGGCCAACATCGTCTGCAACCGCAACACTGTGCCGGGCGACCGTGACGCCACCAAACCCAGCGCCTTGCGCTTTGGCACGCCCTGGGTGACCCAACGCGGCCTGGTCGAAACCGACATGCACGAGATCGCCAGTGTGATCGCTCAAGTATTAAAGAGCGCCAAGCCATTTACGCTGCAAACCGCCAAGGGGGCAACCCAGTTCCGCGCCAAAGTCGACTTCGACGCGTTGGTGAATGGGGCTGAGCGTATCAATGCACTGTGCGCCAAAGCGGGGGTCGATATCCCGGTGCCACAGGATAGTTACCCGCATGTGTGGGAGTCGGTGATGGTTTCAAAAACTGGCAACGGCAATGGCCTGAGCGCGTTGGAGATCTCCGGCGAGCAGGCACGCCCGTTCATGCACTATGTCTTCAGCAGCGATGTGGCCGCCTTGCAGGCGGAAGAGACCCAACCGAGTTGGTTGTTGGAGCGCGACGGCGCGCCAATGTCCCCGGCAATTGTGCTCAACCTCGGCCAGAACTTCCGGGTGGCGGTGCCGCATGACAAGATTACCCGGGTAGCCCGTTGGCTGCGTGCCTTGAGCGACGGCTATGTGCTGAGCGATAACCATGATCTGGCCGCCAAGATCCCCGGCCCGGTCAGCGTGAAGCAAGTCAGTGCCGATGGGTTCGATCGCAAGCAGTTGCCCAACACGCAAGATGGCGTGAGTGTGGCGGCGGATAAGCCGTATTTTGTGGGTAAGAGTGCGTAGTGACTCAACGGATGGGCGCGCATATCCGCCGAAGGTCCGTTGTTCATCTGTTGAAGACCTACAATCATTCAGCAAGAATACACACCATGAGCGAAGACACCCTAAAACGCACGCCTCTCTACAGCACGCATGTGCAACTCAGCGCCAAGATGGTGCCGTTTGGCGGCTACGAGATGCCAGTCTGGTATAGCAGCGTGTTGGAGGAGCACAATGCGGTGCGCCAGGCGGCCGGATTGTTTGATGTCTCGCACATGGGTGTGTGGGAGGCGCGTGGTCCAAACGCCGCGCTGTTTCTGGATGCACTCAGTAGCAATGACGTGTTTGACATTCAGGTGGGTGGTTCGCAATACGGTTATTTGTTTGATCTTAATGGCGATGTGATCGACGACATCATGATCTATCGGGTCGCAGCCGAGCGCTACTTGATCGTGGTGAATGCCTCAAACGACGAGAAAGACTGGGCGTGGGTGACGGGAGGTATGGTGCGTGAGGCGGCTGAGCGTGGAGTGAACCTGCGCTTGCCCAAATGCGAACTGCGCGATCTTCGCGCTGAAAGCAGCGGCCCGGATCGACGGGTCGACATCGCCTTACAAGGCCCGGCCGCCCTCCCCACCCTCTCCAAACTCATCGACCCTTCGAACTTGCTGAACCTGAAAACGCTTCCAAGAACCGGCCTCATGTCGACTTCGCTTTCCGACATCGATGTGTTTATTTCGCGCACCGGCTATACGGGCGAGAGCATTGCATATGAGATTTTTGTGCACCCCGATCAGGCCGCAGAGCTGTGGGCGACGATCTTGGCAGCGGGCACAGACCTAGGGGTAAAGCCATGTGGGTTAGCCGCACGCGACAGCCTGCGCGCCGAGGCTGGTTTGCCGTTGTATGGCCACGAGTTGGCCGGACCGCTAAACCTCGCACCGTTTCATATTGGCTTTGGCGGGTATGCCAAGCTGTATAAACCATTCTTTATCGGCAAGCATGCCTATTTCGAGAAAGCGGCCAAAGCCACGCAAAAACTCAGCCGTTTTCGATTTACGAAGAAGGGCGTGCGCCCACCCAAGCAAGGCACGCCAGTCGTCAACTTCGCAGGCGCGCCCATCGGCATCGTCACGTCGTGTGTGCAGGACAGCGAAGGCTTTCTGCTGGGATTGGCCATGATCGACCTGGCGTATGGGGCGAAGGATGGCACGCCAATTTACTTCACCAAGACAGCGCGGGCGAGTGCAGATGTGCAAGCGCCAGCGTTGGACGAGGCGATGGTGCTAACGCGGTTTCCGAAAAAGCGCTAAATCACTTTGTGGCTAGAGCGCATTCCTAATTGGCATACGACCAAGCACCCTGAGCGGAGCGCATTCTTATGCGCGAAGTCGAAGGGGCGATCTCGTAGGCCATTTAGGAATTCGCTCTAGTTGCCGATTACCTTAGGTTTTCAGATTTGAACCACGAAGATCGCGAAGTTCTCGAACCTACGGCTTTCCGAAGACTTCGTGCTCTTCGTGCCCTTCGTGGTAGAAAACCTAAGGTAATCGGGGCTAGTTGTTAGTGGATGGATGGATAGCGGGCGCACTAACAACATGTCGCATCAAGATGGCTTTGCGGGTGTTTGATATCGCTCGATGTTGACACGCAATTCTTTGGGGCCGAATGGAAGCGGCAGTAACTCGCTGATCTTGGTGACAACGGTGCGCGTTTTTTGCGGTACTGCCAAGATAAGCTCTAAATCAACGCCAGCAATCTGTGATGCTTCATAGATCATCTGGCGGCACGCGCCGCAAGGTCCGGTGATGTCATTTTCATCTGGTAGAAAGCCCTCGCCGCGGCCAATCACCGCCAGCGCCACAAGGTCACGCCGGCCCATCGAATTGGCTTTGCCAATCGCCATGCGTTCGGCACAGATCGTGGAACCATACGCCGCATTCTCTACGTTGGATGCGCTGATGATATCGCCCGTTGAAGTCAGCAATGCGCATCCAACATAGAACTGTGAGTAAGGGTTATAAGCCGTCTCTAAAGCGACAGCCGCCGCTTCAATCAGTGTCTTTTGGGTATTGGTGAGTTGATCAAAAGTAGTGTAAATCATAAGGCAGTATGCTGCAAAAGCAGCTTGGCTCGACCAGGCCAAGCACTCGGATCCAACAAAAATGTGGGGCGTTGACCGGCTGCTAATTGCTCAATTTGATCAATTACGCCACTCATCATGCGCTCGGTCCCTTGTAGGGTGTTGCCGCCCGCATGCGGCGTGCCCACCACATTGCTCATCCGCAGTAGAGGATTGTCAATCGGTGTCGGTTCAACCTCGAAGACATCCAAACCTGCACCAGCGAGATGACCCTCCTCGAGTGCACGGATGAGCGCCGCTTCATCGATCACCCCGCCCCGGCTGACATTGACCAGATACGATCCCGGCTTCATCAGTCGCAACTCGCGCTCACCGATCATATGGCGCGTTTCCGGCATTAGCGGAGTATGCAGCGTGACAAAGTCGGCCTGCTGCAATACCTCATCCAAACTCTCGGCGACCCGTATACCTGGGTAACGACTGGCATCCACTTTGACAAACGGGTCAAACACGAGCACGGGCATCTGAATGCCCAAGGCGCAGATCTCGGTCACGCGTCGGCCAATCCGTCCAAACCCAACTACACCCAGTAATTGGTCACGCAGCTCTTTGCCGCGCAATTCGGTATAAGGATTCCACTGCCCGGCGCGTAAGTGCTGCCCAGCCTTATACAGGTTTCTGGCAACGGCCAGCAGCAGCATGACCGCCTGTTCGGCTGTGCTCTCAGTTGGGCCATCGGGTGTATTGGCGGTAAGCACGCCGTGGGCGCTGCAGGTGGCCACATCGACCTTTTCATAGCCGATGCCGCTACGCAGAGCGATCTTTAGGCCGGGACCGCATTGGGCGATAAACCCCGCATCTACTGTGCTGGGGCCAATAATGGCTACGTCGCAGCCGGGCAAATTAGCGAAGGTGCCGTTTTCGTTCACCTGGCCCAGCGACTGCAAGCGCGCCAATGACCCAGGGCTAAGAGGAACTTCTGACCAAATGTTGAATCCCATGAGTGGGTCTCTAAATCAATACAATGCGCCTTTGGTCACGGTGCCGTTTTGCCCACCTTTCCCTGAGAAATCGATGGCCTTGAAGGTGTCGCTTGCGGCTTGGTTCATGAACCCGGCATCACTTAAGAGCGCCAGATACTGAAAGCCTTGCCCGATGCGCTCGGTCACTTCGACCGCGCTGAAGCAGTGTTTGCCAGCTGCTTTGCCAGTGTTCTTGCAGGCCTGCATCACCGTCTGCATCGCAGCCTCGTGGGCAGTGCCAGGACCGATGTCGGTGCGGCTGAGATTCATGGAGAGCGACAGGTCGTTGGGCCCAATAAAGCAACCGACCACCCCGTCAACCGCCATAATCGCCTCAGCACTCTTGACCGCCTGGATGGTCTCAATCATGACAATGATGGCGAGATGTTCGTTGGCCCAATCTAAGTAATCGCCGTCGATATAGGGTGCAACCCGACTGCTGCCCCAACTGCGCTGGCCGCGGGTAGCAAATTTCATATTGCCAACGGCAGCTTTGGCATCTTCCACGGAGTTCACCATCGGCACGACCAACCCCAATGCACCGGCATCGAGTGTGCGCTGAATCCACACCGTGTCATTCCATGGCACGCGCGCCATGGGTACTGCGCCACCCAGTTGGACCGCACGAAAACAGTTGACCATCGTATCAAACCCAACTGGGCTATGCTCGACATCCACCACCAACCAATCCCATCCAATCTGGGCCATGCTTTCTGCCGCGACCGGGGAGCACAGTGAGAGCCACGATCCTACAGACGGTAGACCCGCCCGTAGTTTGTCCGTGACCGGGTTGGTCTTTATCTTGTTTCTTGCAAAGCCATTCATATATATTCTCCTGGGCAGCCCAACAGAGTTGCGCATTGAGTACTCATCTCTATCTCTAGTTGGCTGTTTGTTGGGTCAGTGTAGGGTCGACCGGCCAAATCCGCAACTATGCAGGGCGGACCGAGGCTTCATTGTTGGTTCGTAAGTCTCACTTTTCTCCAAAAGCGGCTCCCTAACAAAGTCTGTATATGGCCCTTATGGCAAACCACTTTGGAAATACACTTACATACTAACTTAATCTAAATAGGAGTAAGCAATGTCAACAAACGGAAACGGAACCGCCGTAGTCAACGGCACAGGTGAAGGCGACAAGCAAACGGGCAGCGTGGCGCTCAAGCGCGGGCTGGCTCAGATGCTGAAGGGCGGCGTAATCATGGACGTAGTCACCCCCGAACAAGCCAAGATCGCCGAAGATGCCGGCGCGGTCTCGGTGATGGCATTGGAGCGCGTGCCAGCCGACATTCGTCGGGATGGCGGCGTGGCGCGCATGAGCGACCCGGCCATGGTCGAAGGGATCATTGGCATCACCACGATTCCGGTTATGGCCAAATGCCGCATCGGCCACTATGTAGAGGCGCGGGTGCTGGAAGCGCTGGGGATTGACTACATCGACGAGAGCGAAGTGCTGACCCCGGCCGACGAAGAAAATCATGTCGACAAGCGCGACTTCAAGGTGCCCTTCGTGTGCGGAGCGCGCAATTTAGGCGAGGCGCTGCGTCGCATCAACGAAGGCGCCGCCATGATCCGCAGCAAAGGCGAAGCGGGTACCGGCGACGTCGTAGAGGCCGTCCGCCACGCCCGCACGATCTTGGGCGACATCCGCAAGCTCAAGACCATGCGGCGCGACGAGATGTTTACGTATGCCAAAGAAATCGCCGCGCCGTATCAACTGGTCGAGGAGACGGCCGACCTGGGCCGCCTGCCGGTGGTGCTGTTTGCGGCCGGTGGCATCGCCACTCCGGCCGATGCTGCGCTGATGATGGAGATCGGTGTCGATGGCGTATTCGTCGGCAGCGGCATCTTCAAGAGCGGCAACCCCGCCATACGCGCCAAGGCCATCGTACAAGCCACGACCCATTATCGAGACTACAAGATCATCGCCGAAGTCAGCAAAAACATCGGCGAGCCGATGGTCGGCATCAACATCAGCTCCCTCCCCGAAAGCCAGAAGATGGCGGGGCGAGGTTGGTAGCGCTGTCAGTGCTAAGTCTTTAGTGCTTAGTCCTTAGTTGTCACATTCGCGTGATCGCAACTAAGGACTAAGCACTAAGCACTCATGATGAGAGTTGGCGTACTCGCCTTGCAAGGCAGTTTTAGCGAGCATGTGGCAATGTTAGGGCGGATGGGTTCGGATGTGACTCCAGTCGAGGTGAGATTGCCGCGCGATCTGGAAGGACTGGACGCGCTGATCATGCCCGGCGGTGAAAGCACCACGTTTGCCAAGCTGGCGGTCTGGCATGGGTTGATGGAGCCGATCCGGGCGTTTATCCAATCCGGCAAGCCGACTTGGGGCACCTGCGCGGGTCTGATCTTCTTGGCCAAGGACATTGGCCGCGACCAACCCACCCTCGCCATGATGGATATTAAGGTCAAGCGCAACGCTTTTGGCCGGCAGGCCGAGTCGTTCACCGTGGGGCTGAACATTGCCGGTGTCGAAGGTGCGCCATTCACCGGCGTGTTTATCCGCGCACCGATGATCGAGAGTGTGGGCGCAGGCGTGGAAGTGCTCGCCAAACTCGACGACGGCACGATTGTGGCCGCGCGGCAGGGCAACATGCTGGCCACCTCGTTTCATCCGGAACTCACGCGGGACACGCGGGTACATGCGTTGTTTTTGAAAGTGCGTGGGGTGGAAGACAATCCGTTTCTAGTCAAGTAAAATTTCCACATGACAGCACTTCTTGAAAAGGCCATCTCAAAACTCAAAAGTATCTGCGCTAAAAGCAGGCCAATAGGATATTTTTGCCAAATGGATTCTGGAATCGCTCGAAGACGAACAGCGTTGGAATGAGCAATTCGCTTCATCGCTTGACGTGCTGGAATTGCAGGCAGACGAAGCTCTGCTGGGACACAAAGCAAATAAAACAGAACCGCTCAATCCAGCCAGATGAGTTATAGGCATTCAGATCTGATTTTCGGAAAGACATCGGAGGTTTCAGAAACCTCCGATGTCTTTGCATTCAGATTTCAATCTGAGAGGCTATAGTATTTACATGAACATTACTGATGCCGCATTAATAGATCATATTAAGGAACATCTGCGGGATATGGCTTTTGCCGATATTTTGCGTGCATCCAATGGAGGCTCAAAAATCGGGGCCTTTATTTTGGGTAGTTGTTTTATAGATTATCTCGCTGGATTTCGCTACCGTAAAACGAAAACCACCCGCGCAAAATACATAAAATTTGTTGGAGTCTATATGGATTCTTTCTATGTGCCCGAAAGGCTTTATGGTGATCTACGATGCAAATTAGTCCATGACTATTCCGAAGGAGGATCTTATGCTTTCGTTGATGCGCGATCTGACCTACATAAAACGAAGTTAAAAGATGGGCGAGTAGTTATTAATTTGGAAGATTTTATAACTGATTTGCTCGCAGCGATGCAAAAATACTTCGATGAATTAGATGCAGGTAGATATGTTGATAACGCGAAACGCCGCTACTTAGATTTTGGCCTACTTTGCGTTTCAACAGATTTGTTGGAGAAATGACAGCACAAACCACTCAAAAATGAGCCATGATTATTACTTTTCTTGACGACACGATACCCTTTGAAAGCAAAGTTCTCGCTATTGGTGGTTTCATCATCGATGAAAGATATTTGCTGTCTTTAGAACGAGACTTCAAGCACATTCTAAACGAGTCGGATATCCCAATAGATAATCCTAACTTGGATGATGTCGATAAGGAAGTAAAGTGGTCACCGGATTCCAAAAGTCTATACAAAAAGATGAAACCGGATCAACGACGCAAATTGTATTTGAGTTTGTTGAGCTCGTTAAATGATCACAAGGCCAACTATATTGCGTACATTATTGATCGCGAAAGGACTGAACAAGATGAGGAAAGTGCAAGAGTCGAAGCGATGGAAGAATTGCTCAAAATTGTCCATAACATTGCCAAGCAAAGATCAACAGCAGCTCAGATCATCATCGATAGAGAAAAAGATGACAAGACCACAAAAAGGCGGATTCTACAGACACTACAGATCGTGGGATCAATAGCATCCACAGAAGGAAAAACTAGCATTTATAACCATGCGTGGCTAGTAGATTCAAAACATCATGCTGGTATACAACTTGCTGACTTGGCAATAGGTGCATTAGGGCGTCTTGTTGCTGGCGATACAAAGAAAGCGAAAGCTGAAGCATACTGGGAAATGTTACGAGGTCATTTTATTATTGATGAGTATGAAGGAGTTATCGGCCTGAAGATTCGACCAGATCAACTATCAGTTTCATTCTTTGAAAAGTATGATCCTGAACGTTTGCGAAGTGACTTTCTGGAATCGGGATATATTTGGGATGAAAATGGCGATTCACCACTAGAAGATGAAGAATCATTTCACACATATTGGTACACCAAGGAGAGTGAAGATATAGAGGAGAGTGAAGATATAGACTCCCATGATGGTCTAACCTATGATTTTGAGGCAGGTTATGCAATGCCGTCAGACTCGCTATCAAGTTTAGATATATCACCTGAAGAGCTTGAGGAAGCAGAATTAATAAATCGAGAAATTCCAGATCCTGAACCATCAGGACGGCGAAATTTTGCAGTGAGTCCGCCACGATGGAACATCATTTACGATGATCCTGGGCATCTTCATTATGAGTACGAATTCCACCCAGATGATCTTACACTTGCAAATTGGAATTTTCTAATGAGCAACCCTGCTGAATGGATCAGCGTAAATCGACGTGGAGCAAAAATACTCGTATATTTGACACTTTAGCAAGGCTAACGGAATCCCAAATTTGCATGTCATAAATCGTCAAAATGCATCGTTTGAGACATAAAATGGTGCCTTCCATCTGGTGCAAATACGAAGTTATGCTTTAGGAATACTATGACTTCTCTGCCCAGACCTATCGCGTATCGCGTGAGCAATTGGATGAGTTGTTCAAGTGCATGAATCAGCCGCACTACATTGTCCTATTTGAGAACCTGCGCTTGCTGAACCGACCACGGCTTGATCTTAGTTAATACGGCACTCAATTTGCGCTCAGCAACCTCGGTATCGTAGGCTGCTTGCGCTCGCAGCCAATAGCCATTGGAAAGGCCAAAGAAATGACAAAGCCGGAGATCGGTGTCGGCAGTAATCACGCGTCGGCCCGCCACAATTTCATTAATACGCTGTGGCGGTACGCTGATTTCCTTTGCCAGTCGATATTGGGTTATGCCCATTGGCTGAAGAAATTCTTCAAGTAGTATTTCACCCGGAATTACAGGGTCAAGTAATTGCATAATCAATCCTCTCGTTTAGTGATAGTCCGCGATCTCCACATCCATAGCACCACTTTCGTTCCACCGAAAGCAAATACGCCACTGATCATTGATACGAATGCTATGTAGCCCTTGACGATCACCCTTCAATGCCTCCAATCTGTTTCCTGGTGGCACGCGTAGATCATCCAATCGTCCTGCGATCTGAAGTTGCCGCAATTTGCGTCGCGCAACAGCTTCAATATTGATAAAACGCCGAACACGTTGGCCTTTTGCCAACAGTTCAGTGTCGGATGATTTGAAAGATTTGATCATCGACTAATATACACGCCGTGCGTGATTATACATCGCTAGTCTTTCAAAAGCGTGACTTACAATCCCACACATGACTCAATCCACCCTCCTCACCCACATCCACACCCTGGTGCCAATGACCGGCACCCAACATACCCCCGCCCCACCCATCCACGATGCGGCGATCTATATAGAGGACAACGAGATCAAATGGGTCGGGAGAAATGAAGAAGTCAGAATGAAGAATGAAGAAAATCGGATTCACTTAGGCGACACCTCTTATTTTCTTCATTCACAATTCTCAATTCTCAATTTGCACGGCCATATTGTGCTGCCCGGCTTGGTCAACACCCACCACCACCTATATCAGACCCTCACCCGCTGCATCGCCCAAGACAATGGGCTGTTCAAGTGGCTCAAAACGCTCTACCCGATCTGGCTAGGGCTGACCAGTGAGGCGATCTATACCAGCGCCCTGACCGGCATGGCCGAGCTGATGTTGAGTGGCTGCACCACGGCTAGCGACCATCTGTATATTTACCCCAACGACTGCCGCATCGACGATGAAATCCGGGCTGGGCGCGAGATCGGCCTGCGCTTTCACGCCACCCGCGGCAGCATGAGTTTGGGCGAGAGCGCAGGCGGCTTGCCCCCGGACGCAGCTGCCGAAGACGAAGCTGTTATTTTGAAAGACAGCCTGCGCGCCATCGAAAGTTTTCATGACGCCAACCGTTACGCCATGACCCGCGTGGCCCTCGCGCCCTGCTCTCCTTTCAGCGTAACCACCGATTTAATGCGCGAGAGCGCCCGTCTGGCCCGCAGCCATCACGTCATGCTGCACACCCATCTGGCCGAGACGCGCGACGAAGACGAATTCTGTTTAGCCAAGTTTGGCAAGCGTCCGCTTGATTATGCAGAGTCGGTCGAATGGCTGGGCAACGATGTCTGGTACGCCCACGGTGTGCACTTCAACAAAGATGATATTCGGCACATGGGCCAATGTGGGTGCGGTGTCGCCCATTGCCCCAGCAGCAATATGCGGTTGGCCAGTGGGATTGCGCCAGTGCGGCTGTGGTTGCAGGCAGGTGTAAAAGTGGGGTTGGGCGTGGATGGCAGCGCCAGCAATGATGGCAATCATCTACTGTTGGAAGCACGGCAGGCCATGCTGCTGCAACGGGTGATGGACGAGACCTTCGCCATGTCCGACAATATTTCTGAAGGTCACAATCGCAAGGCTATTAGCGCCTACGAAACATTGTGGATCGCCACGCGTGGCGGGGCCAGTGTGCTGGGCCGCGATGATATCGGTCAACTTGCGCCCGGATTTGCCGCCGATCTGATCGCCATCAATCTCAATCGGGTGGAATACGCTGGGGCGCTACACGATCCGCTGGCCGCAATCCTATTCTGTGCACCGCGTGGGGTGGACTTCAGCATGATTAACGGGCAGATTGTGGTGAAGGAAGGCCAACTCGTGACACTCGATTTGGCACCCGTGATCGAGCGACATAATCGCATCAGCGCACAGTTACTTAACGGCTAACTCCGAAAACCGAAGGTGATCAGCGGATAACTTTATAAAACTTCCTGGATACAGTAAATAGGCTCTCCCACGTTTAGCGGGAAATAGCGTTGTCATACTGAGTGAAGCGAACCGAAGGTCCCAGCGGTAAAACAACTACGATTAACGCTGCTGGGACCTTCGGCTCACTTTGTTCGGAATGACATATTCCCGTTGTACTCGGTAGAGCCAGCAAATATCCAGTTTGTTAACTCAACCCACTTGTCGACCAATCTTTGAGCTACGGTCTTTGCCATTCTGGCCATTTGTATTGTCATTGCCATTACTGTCATAACTCTTTACAGCTGACAAAATAGAGGTATCAACAGCAATCCCACTTGGCAAAGAATTGGCCTTTGCAGTTAGGCGTGCTGGCTTACGACGGCGACCCGATCGACCCTCGCCCTCGTTGCGTTGCGGGTAGTAATAGGTATATGAAGATTCACGACCCCGGATCGACACTCGATTGAGCACGATGCCCATCACATTGGTTCCCACTGCCAGCAGCGCATCAAAAGACTGGCGCAGAAGCTTCTTGCGCGTGTGATTGTTATCCACTACGAGCAATACACCATCCACCGCGCTCGCCAGCACAGTCGCATCAGCCACCGCCATGACCGGAGGCGTATCAAAGATCACCACATCAAATCGCTGTGATAGCGCCCGCACAAGTTCTAACATGCGATTGGAACTGAGCAATTCAGCCGGGTTTGGTGGCAGTGGGCCAGAGGTCATCACGCTGAGATTTTCCAACACCTCTTCGTGAATGATTTCGGAGAAATCAACAGTCGAGCTGGACAGCGCGGTGGTCAGCCCTGCGCTATTGCCGACCTCAAAAATACAGTGGATGGTTGGCCGACGCAAGTCAGAATCCACCAACAGCACGCGCTTACCGCTGTGAGCCAACACCGTCGCTAGGTTGGCTGAAGTCAGGCTTTTGCCTTCCATCGGCACCGTGCTTGTCACCATCAAGGTTCGGATGCGCTTGTCACCCATCTTGAACTGCAGATTGGCACGCAATACACGATAGGATTCTGCAGCCGGTGACATCGGATAACGCGATACCACCAGTTTGTCTGACGGCACATCGCCAGTTTCGATGCGCGCGATACTCGCCATAGGCGTCATGCCCAGCACATGGCGAACGTCATCTGCGCCCTTGATCGTATCGTCGAGAAACTCCAACAACAATGCTGCTCCTGCCGAGAGCGCAAAGGCGATTGCGACTGCCAAAATTACATTCTGCAACGAATTTGGACCCACCGGGGCCGACGGCACTTTGCCCGGTTCGATCACCGAAAGCGAGTTGGCTGCGCCAGATTGCAACTGCAATAGCAAGTCACCCAATGTGCCCTGCCAGCGCGTCATCTGCTGTTGCAGCACGCTTTGGCGGCTCTGGGCAGCACGCATTTCCTGTGCGCTCTGCGCTTTGTTGATCGTTTCATCGATCAACTTCAATTCTTCTTTACCGCGCTTCAGACTGTCACGAATATCGGCCACCTGTTCTTGCACCAATTGTTTGTCTTCGATGCTCAGGTTACCTGCGCTGGGGCTTTGCTGAATCAATTGGTTGGCAACGGTATCGGCCAGCACTTTGGCACGCTCCGGATCAGTATCGATGACAGACACTTCGAGCAATTGCGTGCCTTGCACTACACGAGCATTGACCTTGTTACGAAGCACGCCTGTATCCCACGGCAATTGCAATGCATTGAGGGTGCCCAACAAGACGGGGTCGCGCGTCGCAATATCTGCGTAGCTTTGCGCCAGGGCTTGGCTGATCGATAAGTCACTGGCATTGGTATTTAGGCTACGGGTGCCTTGTCCTACCAACAGAGTGGCGCTAGAGAAATATTGCCTAGGTTGTGATTGTGCAGCAAGATAGCTGACGATGCCAGCCATCACTACAGACACGACAATCAACCACCACCATTTGGCAAATGCGGCTGTGTATTGCTTTAGATCTGTGTTCTGTTGATCCATGATTCCCCCATTGTGAGCATTGTGAGCGACTTACGTCTACTGTGAATTAGCAAAGGGGGACCTGTACTGAACCGACAAGCCGACGTTGTCTCCCCCCAGATCCAACATATGCCTGATTAAACAAACTGACTCGGCCAAGTTTTGTGCTGTTGGCACGCCAAGCATTTCTGCATGGTGTGCACGTCCACGACCGGTGAGCACCAGCAGTGAACGACACCCTACCCATTGACCCGCCTGAATATCTGTCTCAGCATCACCGACTAGAAAACACTGGGACAAATCAAGATGCCATCGTTCTGCCGCCTGTTTGAGCAAACCGGGTTGTGGCTTGCGACAGTCACACCGATCTTCAGGCTTATGAGAGCAATATAACACATCGTCGATGCGCCCACCCTGTTCTTGCACCGCTATCAACATATGCGCATGAATATCATCCACAGCTTCGTGGGTAGTCAACTCGCGCCCAATGGCGCCTTGATTAGTGATCACTATAATTGGCAGGTCTAGCGTCGCCAGATCACGCAACGCACCAAACACATCTGGCAAAAACTCAAATTCTGCCCACGACTTGACGTGATCTGCACGGTTTTTGTTAATGACCCCGTCGCGATCCAAAAAAATCGCCCGGTTCGTTGCACTTCTTAAGCCAGTCGAGCCCGTCTGCATTTCCTCACACTCTCTCTTTGTATTAGTTGCGCCACAAGCGACAATTGTCTGTTTGTGGCTATACGCTTTCAAATGGGAATCTCGCAACCTTCTAATTGCTCCTTTTTTGTTGCGATTCTTCAACCCAATCCAACTGGGCCTGGGCATATTTTTCGGGTGAGCCAATATCCAGCAGATAAAATCCTTCTGGCATAACCCAGCCATACATCGAAACTCCCTGTTTGAGCAAACGCGGGAAGACGTGATTGCCAAAATCGAAAAACGTATTGACAGGTACATGCGATAACACACTGGGTTCCACGATCATGACACCAGAATTGGCCAAATCGGTGAAAACATCCTCAATGCGTGGCTTCTCCACAAACCGGCTGATCTTGCCCCGAGCATCCATATCGACCAGGCCCACCTCTGTGGGATTCGGAACCCGATACAACGCCATCGTTAGACCGGTCTTGGGATCGTGCGCTATATTGCGCTGATGAGCGGCCAATAAAAAGTCGATGGGCAGATTAGTCAGCACATCGCCATATACCAACACAATGGGGCCACGATAAAGTCGACCCGCACCATGCAACTCGCTCATCCGTAGCGTGCCACCGGCAGTTCCAAGCATCTGCGTTTCGTGCGAGTAAACGATGCGCGCATCCAGCGCTGACCCATCTTTCAGGTAGTCAGTAATCGTCGCTGGTTTGTAATGCAAATTGATGGCAATGTCCTGAATATTATGGCGCACCAACCAACGCACCGTATGTTCGAGCAATGGTTTACCCGCTATCGGCACCATCGGTTTGGGCATACTCAACGTCAGCGGGCGCAGCCGAGTGCCCTCGCCAGCCGCCAGAATAGCGGCACGCACGGGCTGGGCTGTCGCGACAGATGTGCGGGCCATCACGTCGGCAATCGCCACAGTGATCGCATGATTAACAATAAGATGGATGTCTTCCTGCTGACCAATGTGAGCAGTCGGTGCAAATAGACACACATCGACTAAGTCTTTGAGTGCGCCACCCTGATCTCCAGTCAGGCCCACGCTGTACGCACCACACTCACGCGCCACCCGCACACCAGCCAACACATTGGGGCTATTACCGCTACACGAGATGGCGATCACCAAATCACCCGCTTGGCACTGATTGCGCAATTGCTCGGCAAAAATCTGATCGTAGGCTAGATCGTTTCCCAGCGCGGTGATCCAAGCCGCGTTGTCGACCAATGACACCACCCGCAAACGCGGCCGGCCAGGCAAGGCAGTGTTTTTGTTGAGATCGGCCACCATGTGTCCAGCAGTGGAGGCACTCCCGCCGTTGCCCATCACATAAATGGTGCGCCCATTGCGCCAGGTAGACGTAACAGCCTCGGCCACCTGACACAATACTGCTCGATCGATATGGTTAACTGCTTGCGCCAATTCGATAAGATACTGATCCAATTGTGCCGCATTTATAGCGACGAGTTGCGATGTTGTCACAATGTATCACTTCCTTTAATTATGATTTATGCGCTTCACCCAAACCTTTTTTGTCCGCACGAGAAGCGTGTTTTCGAGTCATCTCGACCCAACGTGGGCGGGCCAAACGGCTAATCTGTTTGATGGCAAACACCGTCACCAGAAGGATGCGCATATCCAAACTGATCTCCCAGTTTCGCACATAGTGCATATCGTCGCGCACTTCATCATCCGGGTCAAGATACTGCTGGATCGACCATGGTCCTATCATACCGGGCTTGACTGCCTGCAAGTGGGCAGCGACATACACATCAGAATTATCATCGCCCATCACGCGCGGACGCGGGCCAACCAAGCTCATCTGACGTGCCAGCACATTAAATATCTGGGGTAATTTGTCCAAGCCACTGTAATACAAAAATCGTTCGGTCAAGGTTGGTGGTTCTGCAGCCTGCCAGGTCGTCGCATCGGCATGGTTCAGGCTGATGCTGCCCGATACCACGGTAAAGCCAGTCTTGAACTTGAACATGTCAAAAACTTTGCCACCCTGCCCAATGGTTGGGTGGCGCGCCAGCACCGACTTGCCCGACAGTTTGAGTGCCAGCGCAATGGCGATCATCAGGGGCGACATCAGGACGAGTGCAGGCAGCGCCAATAGATAGTCAAACGCTAACTTCAGCAATGCATCCACGCCGACGATACGCGCTGCGTTGATCGTCAGCAGCGGCACCACCGTGTTGTTCGTCACCGTGACGCTGGTCGTCAGCAAATCGTAGAAACCGGGTGACAGACGCAAGGTGTACTCTTTAGGCAAGCCTGCGGTGCGGATAATTTCCTCAAACGTTTCCCACGCCACTGCATTCCATACAACCATGACCTCGTGTGCCCCTGTTTCGCGGGCAATCTGGGTGAGTTGAGTCGGGCGACCTATCACCTGGATCGAATCCAGCACGCGGGTTCCGATTGGCTTGAAATCATCCAGAAAACCCACTACTTTCATGCCAGAATTGGTTGTGCTATTCCACTGGCGCGCCACAGCAACGCCCTGATCATTTGCCCCCACGATCAGCACGCGGGCGGTGAGCCAGCTACTCCTACGGCGCAGCCAACGCCCCGCCTGTCGCAACATAAACCGATGAAAACCAACAAATGTGCTAATCAGAGCGATTGAGACAAATAACCAGCCGCGCGAGATGGTCATAAATTGCTCGCGCAGCATAAAGCCGGTGACGATGACCATAACTGCTGCAAACATAGTGGCGGGCAACACGCGTCCGTATTCGGTCACACCACCCATGAGATTGTCGCGGTCATACAAGCCAAACATGCGATATACCAGCCAAAAAATGCCGATACTCACCAGCATGAGCAATGGGTATGCTGTCTGTCCAAAGCCAGACGGCTCGCTATAAGACTCACGTTTAATCCACACTTCATACGCAATCGATAAGCCGATCCATACTGACAATGCATCCAGCGCTAATAACACCGCAGTGAACGTACGCCACTGCGCATCGTAGCGCGAAGATCGACTATTCACCCAAATAGGCTTGCCTAATGAGATTACTTGCTTCGGTTTATTCATTCCCATTTTCAAAAATGCCTTATGCCTTTGAGCAAAAACTAGCACAACGATAGTCCGGCATCACACGGGCAGCAGTCCCATTATTCAGGCGCACACCGGCGTTAAATAGCACCCGTGCACCGTCATTCTCAAAGTGAAAATCCATCCGGCGCAGCCCTTCTTGACTCAAGGCAACTTCGACCCGATCTTTGGCCCCATCCTCACAATACAACACCAAAAAGCCGCCTCCGCCTGAGCCAGCAATCTTGCCACCACGTGCACCATTGTTGCGGGCAACGCTGTAGGCTCGATCGATACGTTCGTTGGTCACTCCAGGCGCAAATTTCTTCTTGCTTTGCCAAGCTTGGTCAAACATATCGCCAAAGTGATCCAACTCACCTTTGAGCAAATATTGTCGCGCTTGAATCGCCAGTTCATGCACGGTCTGCAATGACTCGATCACTTCCGGTTTGCGCTCTTTGCTGCTCTTGGTCTGGTGTTTTAGGATCTCGGCTGAATCATGGGTGGCGCCAGTAAACATCATCAGCAAACTTGTCTCTAGCTGAGTGACTGTCGATTGTGGCACGTTCAACGGCTCAGTGCAGACCCCATGCTCATCAAACGTAATCCAGTTAAACCCGCCCCAAGCGGCTGCATATTGATCCTGCACGCCTATGGGCTTATTTAGTTTTATGAGTTCGATATGGCAGGCCAACTCGGCGACTTTGCCTTTGCTCAGGTGCAGCCCACACGCGGTACTGATCGCTTTAATCAGTGCCACAGTCACACTGCTGGATGAACCTAACCCCGTTCCAGGCGGCACCTGCGAGGCCAGAAACATGGATACGCCATGTTCCACTCCAAAGTGCTGCAACACTGCACGCGGCAAACTAAGATCGCCGTCCCACATCAGCGGTTCGCCGCGTGGCAGACGATAAAACGTTCGATAATCCGAGGATGTAATCTGCAGTGCGCCATCTTCGTTGGCGTTGAGTGTGACATACACATATTTGTCCAAGGTGGTGCTGAGCACCGCCCCACCATAATTTGTGTAATAGTCAGGCAGATCTGTGCCGCCGCCAAACAGGCTGACGCGCACTGGTGCACGGGCGATAAGCATACCTAGTACGCTCCCCGGCCTTTGAGCACCGCAGGCACAGTCAATAGCAACAGTTTGATGTCGCGTATGAAAGATTGTGTACGCACTTGAGCAATATCCATCTGCGCGCGCTCAAACCCGGTCACATCCGACCGACCTGAAATTTGCCACACTCCGGTTAAGCCCGGTTTAACCGTTAACAGCTCGTCGCGAAACTCACCATAACGCATGAGTTCACCTTGAGTAATCATGCGTGGGCCGACCAAGCTCATTTCGCCGCGCAGCACATTAAACAGCTGGGGCAGTTCATCTAAGCTGTATTTGCGCAACCACGCGCCGCTGCGGGTAATCCGTGGGTCAGTTTTGAGTTTTTGCTCGCGCTCCCAAATAATCTTTAAGTCAGGATATTGACGCAGTATTTCGTCGCCGTTGGTGACCATACTACGAAATTTGAAGGCATCAAATGGCACCCCACCCTGTCCAACCACACGCCGGCTATAGAAAATTGGGCCAGCACTGTCCCGTTTAACGATGATCGCTATTACCAATAGCAATGGACTGAGCAACGCAATCCCGAAGATGGCGAGCAGGCCATCGGTTAAATCTTTGAGCCTGTCATCCAGGCTGCGCGTGTGTCGCCACAGACGCGTCTGTGCGCGCAAGGCTGTCTGTTGAATTGGACTTTGAATTTGATTGGTGTACATATGAGTATTCCCCTCCAATACCCGTTGCACTATTGGTTGCACCAGCAGTGACCGCGTTTTTTGACAAAGCGATCACAGCCTGATAATGCTGTTCAAGTTGAGCGATGATGTGATGCCAGTTGTGATGTGTCTCTACGAACTGACGCCCCGACTGAGATAAGCGAGCGCGTAACGCGCCACTGTTGAGCACTTCCAAAATAGCAGTCGCCAACGTTGACGGCGTGTCCGCCACCAGACAGTCGCGCCCCGTTTGCAGTTCCAACGCTGAAACCGCCAGCGATGTCGCCACCACTGGCGTGCCACACGCCATCGCCTCGAGCACCTTGTTCTGTATTCCTGCACCATACAGCAAGGGTGCCACCGCCACAGCGGCGGTGCGCAATGGTTGGCGCATGTCTTGCACATACCCGGTAACGCTTATACGCGAATCCTTGGCCAACTGACGAATACGAGCAGGCGGCTTGCTGCCAACAATGTTCAGTCGCACATCGGGCTTATGCTTCCACACCAACGGCATAATCTCTTCGGCCAAATACAACGCAGCACTGACGTTAGCGTGATAGCTCATTTTGCCGGAATAAACGACTGTATCGGGTATATAGGGCATGCCAGTAGGCGCAAAATATTCTAGATCGACTCCGTTTGAAAGCACTCGAATATCAGCGATGTCCCCGGCCAACTTTTGCAGGGCGACCAAATCGTTAATGGAAGTTACCAGCACGCGGCCAAATTGGCGGGCCAACCAGCCTTCATAACGGCGGGTGCGGCGTAAGTCAATCTGGGTCATGATTCGCCCAGTCAAGCTGCGGCTGCGGGTGGCGGCTTGCTCAAACAAATAGGTAATGCAATCGACGCTGTCCCAAATTACTGGCGCAGGCTGATTGTGGGCTAACGCAAGACCATAGTATGCACCGCGCAGATGCTCAACATGGATCAGATCAACTGATGTAGACGCCAGAAATTGCTGAATCTGATCCAGTAGCGCAGTGCTCTCACAAAACCCTGCCTGAATCGGCAGACCACGCCACCATCCACGAATAACATTATGTATCTTTTGCGGTTTGCTGAGTGGGGCGGTTATTACCCGAATGCCTTGAGACTCTAGCTGGACTAGGGCCTGCTGCTCAGCAGTAGATTCCCATAGGGTTGCCAAAGTCACGGTGTGTCCGCGTTGTGCGAGAAAGCGCACAAGGCTATAAGGACGCACACGAATGGCAGTAGGAGCGTAAGGGACTACAAATAAGATATGCATGACGGCAACGGTGTTCGGCTCAATGGAGGAACGACGACCGCTACAGCATGCACCCACACGCAGTGTTGCTACAACGAGAAAGACTTCAAACGGTTCAGGTGCTTTGCACAGTTCGAGCTGTGATTATTTTCTTAAGGTGCCTTATGCGACGAGCAACGTCACCGTATGGCGCAAAGACTTTACAACCTGCGCGTTTGAAGACTGCCTGTCAGACTCCCCCCTTCCTTCAGGCAGCGTGAACTAGTTCACACTTTCGATGTATAAACGATACACACAAAGTCGTATATTGTCAATATCACTTTCGTAGCGTCACTTGGTAAACTATAAGAACCAACCATTATAATATCTGCAATAATTAACGTATAAACTTATCGTAGGTTAGAGAACGCAACAAAATTTCGTAGATAAGACCTGTATTACACTTAGAATTTGGTCAATAGACTTTAGTTCAATTCGCGAAAGGTATGTTTTCGAATGCTGGCAATCGCAGGTTCCGTAATGCTCGAATCGATTTGAGGCAACGCAGGGTTTTGCCCTTGCCAACGCACAAACCGCAATAATGTAGCGATAGCCTTAATCCCGTCACTGGGGCGAATCTTTTTGCCCTCTTCGTAGGTGCGGCCCATGTAGGAGATTGGCACTTCATACACCCGGTAGCCCAACCGCAAAATCTTGGCTGCCATCTCCGGCTCAATCCGGAAATCGCGGCTCTCCAGATTCAGGCTACGCATGATGTCGGTCCGCATCACTTTGTAGCAGGTTTCCATGTCCGACAGCCATGAGTTATAGAAGAAATTTGTCAAAAAAGTCAGACCCTTATTGCCAATAGCATTCCAGAAATACATGCCGGTGTGGCGGCCTGAAAAACGCGCACCAAAGACCACATCAACCTTGCCACTGACAATGGGATAGACCAACTCATAATAGTCGTTCGGGTCATATTCCATATCGGCATCCTGAATGATCACAATCTCGCCAGTGGCCTGGGCCAAGCCAGTGCGGATGGCCCCGCCCTTGCCACGGTTAGTTTCGTGCCGAAAGACCCGGATTGCAGCATCACTCTGCTGTAATTCCGCCAAAATGGCTGGGGACTCGTCCCGCGAACAATCATCGACGATGATGATTTCTTTATTCAGTTGCACGTTTTGAACTTGCGCGATGATTGAGCGTATGGTTCGCGCTTCGTTGTAACACGGCACAATCACAGATAACAAAGGCATTGGCTTAATCTTACAGCGTTCTTATTACCAAGTCATTCGTCAGGCCTTTTTTTATCCTATCTTTCGCGCTAGCACAGCCACAATGTCACCCAGGTTCACTCGCAAGGATTCATCCCATAGCCCAGTCCGCTGTGCCATGGTTTGGGCGATACTGGCAAGCGGCCCCGGCAACACCCGCTGTCCCCAAATACTTACCAGATGGCGATAGCTCATACGCCGGGTTGGGCGATAGCTGGTGAGAATCTTGAACCCATTGCGCGTCAATAAGTCCGATAGAGTCTCAGCCGAAAAGAAGTTGAGGTGATCCTGAACAAAATGGCGATGCCGATCCTTGAGCAAGCGTACGCTCCAAGTGGCGATATTGGGCACCTCGATCAGCATTAGCCCCCCAGGTTTGAGTAAGCGCTGGAGACGCATTACATCACCTGCTGGGTCGGGAATATGTTCGAACACCTGAAACGCCGTGACTGCGTCAAACTGCTCCGGCGTAAAAGAATCGTCGCGCAACGTATCGGTCAGCACATCCAGACCAAACTTGGCGCGCGCATACACCGCATGGCCGGGCAATGGTTCCAAACCATGCGCATCCCAGCCACGCTCTTTGGCCGCCCCCAAAAAGAAACCCCAGCCACAGCCAAAATCCAACACGCTGCGCTGCTCGACCGTGAGATAAGTCTCCATGCGTTGCAAATGCTCAATCGCATTGGCGCGCAGAGCCGGCCACTCCGCTTCTTTGCTCGGCAACAGCGCCATCTCCCAGCAATCGGCCAGGTCTTTCATATCGGCGCTCGTCAGCAAGCGCTCATGTTGAGAGTCACTGGCTGGCCCTTCAAAAATCAGGGCGCGCGTATCGTCGATCTGCGCGATGAAAACCATACCGCATTCATTACAACGCCCTACAGGGCCGGGCGCGTGACTGGGGCGATACCAATGCGTCACGGCTTTGCTTTGGCACACTGGACAAGCACGCACCATGCCTGCCTGTGCCAACATATTCGATTCTGCTACTGTCTGTGATGTGATCGTTGTTGCTGTCATAGATTTACTGCTCCAGGCGCGTCCATCATCCCGAACGCGCCAAAGCTTTCAGGATGATGGACGCGACGTTCGTTAGATTTTCACTTGTTGCAAAGTCTCTGTTTGTCGAGGCAATACACGCTTTCTAACCACGTTAACCAATTCAACCAATGCCACACTGGCGAAAATCAAGGCCAGGGCATCGATGGGCAGGCGATAACGCACCAACGCCCACGATAGCAAATGAATACCGGCATACACCAGCACAAATAAGTAGATCAAGCTCCAGCGCCGCCATTGCTTGAGCGAACGCCACACGCCAAACAGCATAAACGGCAGTGCCACCCCAAACGAGCCGACGCGGGTGAGGTTGCTGATGAGACCGGAATCGGGAGCCGGCCAGAACATGAAATAAGTCTCGAAGCGGCTGAGCGATAGCAATACATAGCGCAATGGGTCGGCCAAAATTTGTTGCACGCTGAGTTTCATCAGCGCATCGCCCATCGTCGGCTCATTTAGCTGCCGCAGCGAATCCGGCACAAGTGACAAATAGGTCTCATTTGGCAAAATATCGATAAAGTGGGTGCCATAAATCGGATGGTTAGCAAAGAAGAAGGCATAACCAGCATTCGTATTTAACAGCACAAATTGATGAAAATTACGATAGTTGAGAATCGTCCAAGGCGCGATCAGCGCAATAATAATTAGCCCCATCAACACAGCGCCTTTAATGATGCGTGGCAAATGCGTCTTCCATGCCATACCCGCTGGCCGCGCCGCCCAAGCCAGCCACAGCAACAAAAACGGCACGAAGAACATGAACAACTGCCGCAACAATATGGCGATGCCGATGGCCAGACCCAACAACAGCCAGGTGCGCTTGAATTGAATGGGCTTGCCAAACTTAAGCGAATTCGCCAATCCCAACGTCAGGTCAAACGTCCATAATAATGCGGTGATGTAAAACGTCTCGGTCAGCAATGCGGCGCCATAGTAGACGAAATAACCATAGCACGCCGACCATGCTGCGGCAATGAGCGCAACGACTTCGCCGTGTGATCGAGTAGCCGTCGGTGTCTCTTCAGACCCGCCCATGATCTTACGCGCCACCCGATAGGTCAGCACTGGCCACAGCACACCGCCCAGCACCACCTGGATCACCCGCGCCAACAATGGCGCTTGGCCAAACAGGCCATATACCACGATCAAATAGAGTGTATAGAGATATGACCAGTGCGCAGTGGGTTTGCCTGCATGGGTTAGCGGCCACCATTCGTAGGCCACCGTAAAGCCAAATCCGTGCAGGACCCGATCCGCTAACATGTTGTACGAATGTTGGTCGTCGATACCAGGCAGTGAGCCGATCTCGTTGCCCATGTAAGCGGCGACGACCAAGCGCAGCAGCACTGCAACGATGCAGATAGCGATCAACCATTTATAGTGTGTCAGCCACGCATGTCGGGCGTGACGGTTAGCACTGCTTGTTGTATTCAAATTTCCCCCTCTTATACTTCAATGTTGTCTGTCACTCTGAGCGTAGCGAAGGACCTCGCCGTTCAAATAACGAGGCCCCTCACTACGTTCGGGGTGACAGGTTTCTAACTCACATCCTCGGCAACGCCGACAGCAGCCGCCCATACGCGCGCACCAGATGCAGATGGCGTTGGCGACGCTCGTCACGCTCCAATAGCACGACTGGACTAAGCGATAGGCGTACCAACGTCGCACCCATCAGCACGCTCTTGTACAGCTGCGTTTTGGCCCTACCCAAGTGCTTGCGAAAATACTTTACCTTTCCTTCGTAGAGCGTCAGAAACATTGTCACGGCTACCTGACGGGTGCTTTGCCCACCATAATGAATCACTTGAGCCTGCGGCACCCACCAAATTTGCCAGCCTGCCTTGCGCGCCCGCACACACAAGTCAATTTCTTCGGAGTACATGAAATAGTCTTCGTCTAGTAGGCCAATTTGGGCCAAGACACTGCGCCGCACCAGCAAACATGCCCCCAATGTCGACTCCACTTCGCGCGGCACGCTCACATCCCAGTCTTGCATGCGGTAAATCCCCAGCGGATGCAGCTTGTCCAGATGGAACATCCGCCACACCTCTCCCCGCAGTGAGGGCAACGGATAAGCCGACTCTTGCAAGCTGCAATCGGGGTTGAGAATTCGCGGCGCAATAATGCCAGCCTGCGGGTTTGACTTGGCAAATTTCATTAATGAATTCAACGCGCTGGGCAATATCTCAGTGTCTGGATTGAGCAACAATACATACTCGCCCATACATTGGCGTAAAGCCTGATTGTTGGCACACGCAAAGCCAGGGTTGTCCGCATTTTCTATTAACCTAACCTGTGAGAAGTGCTGGCGCATCTGTGCTGGACTGCCATCGGTGGAGGCGTTGTCGATCACAAATACTTCGGCACTGTCGCGCAACCCGGCATGATCCAGATCAGCATACAAGGTATGCAAACACTTGACCAGCAAGTCGCAGGTATTCCAATTCACAATCACTACAGACAGAGTCAGGCTGGCCCGGGCATCGCTTAGCGAAGGAATATTAGTTGAGTGGGTTGCGACCATTTCACTATGCGCCATACACATCCTCCATTGGTTTACACGCCATGCGATAGTCATACTTCGATTCGGCCAACAATCGTCCATTGCGTCCTAGCTCATCCGCCAGACGTCGGTTACTCAGCACTTGCACAACGGCCTCCGCAAACGCCTCGGGCGTGTCCGCGATCAATGCGTGTCTCCCATGCTCAACTGCGATACCCTCGCACCCGATCGTGGTGGTGACTATCGGTAACCCCTGACTCATGCCATTCAGAATTTTCACCCGGATGCCGCCTCCGGCCCGTACCGGAACCACCATCACGCCAGCGTCTTGCAAATACGAAAGCGGATCAGCCACATAGCCAGTAACGTTGATCCCTAAACTGCTGTCTTGGTTCAGCAATTGCAATTCTTTGGGCGGACGTGCACCGATGCAATCGAAACGCACATTTGTTTTTCGGGAGCGCACACGCGGCAACACTTGGTTGATGAACCAATGAATCGCATCGATATTAGGTGGCCAATACATCGTGCCCACATGCACGATATGGCTCGCAGCTGGATTGCGCTGCACCACGGCGGATTCATCAGTATCAATGGCGATGGGGATCACGGTCATGTTCAACTTGCGCCCAGCGGCTTCTTCCAGCGCCGCTCGATCGTCTTCACTGACCGTCAGCAAACCATCAAAGGTGCGACAGATATGACCTTCGTAGGTCTTTAACAAACGCCAATCCCGCTCCAATAGCATCCGTTTGGGGCTTAACCGCATGGTTTGCGCGAGACGCTGATACAAAAGCCACAACGCGTTGTGCGCATCCAACACCTTGCGCGCACCCGGCACATGTTGAGCATATTGCGCCATATTGAGTTGATCGGCATGCGCGATATCAAATTGCGTGTCCATACATAAGCGTGCGATCAAATCCTGCATGGCTGCACGTTCATCACGCACGATCATCCAAGGCTGCCCATTGCTAAAGCTGCGCAACATCGCTTTGCCGTCCGCAGCTATACCGCGCTGCATTGGCACCGTGTGCACTTCGGCACAATATTGGCGCAAATACGCTACATCCGCAGTTTGGTCACCGCGCACAAACGACACCAGTGTGACGATGTGACCCGCTGATTTCAAGTATTTGATGACGTTCCAGGTCTTAACCTTTGGCCCACTATCGGGTGGGTAAGGCAGGACTTGGGTAAGTAGAAGTACTTTCATTGTTCCCGTTGAATCTTGATTTAGATAAATCAGGTAATTGTGCTGAATGAGGTGATTGTGCTGAATGAGGTAATTGTGCTGAATGAGGTAATTGAGAGTTCGATGGGGCTTTTAATAACAATGGTGCTGAAGCAGGATTGCGGGCCAACACTAGTCTATCGAGCGCTACGATGCTACCGACGAACAGCCAGGCCAACAAACTAGAACGTGTGCCAACAAAGCCGAGGTTATACACGAATGGCAGGAACCAATCGCCCAGCATGCCCGCGACTAGAGTGGCGGTCCAGCCAGCAAATGCTGCAACTGCATAAGACCGCTCGAACCCCTCTGGCATTCGCCCCTGGACTGCATGTACATAGCGCACACTGCGCCACGCAAACCAGCCAAAGGCAAACAAGCCCAAAAAGCCTACTTGGGCCAACAAATCGATATAGTTATTGTGTGAGTTAAAGTTGACCCGGTAGCCAAGAATTGGGAACAGGGGTGTGTAAGCGTAATAGTTGGACGGACCAAAACCAAAGATCGGGTTGATTTTGATCATCTGCCAAAGCGTGGTCCACGCCGCCACACGTGTGTCCAAGCTATAACTATTGGAATCGGTCAACACATACTTTTCGAGCGATTGCCACAGCCGAAAGAACATGAGTGCCGCCCCGCCTACAAACATCGGCACGCGCCAACGTGGAAAGGCTTGCCAGATCACGAGCGCAATAGCCAAGGCAGTCGGCAACCAACCCGAAGTCCATTCGCGGTTTAGCACCGCACAGTAATACATCATCGGGGCCAACATGCTCAACAGCAATAAACGTGGAATCAACCCCAGTTTTTTGTTCATTAAGCCTTGGCTGGTGATAAAAGCAGCCAACCAGATCCAGAAAATACTGCCAGTTGCGCCGGAGGCCGTACGCTCAAAAAGTCGGTCGGTGATGTCGGTCAGTCGTGGCACAAACTGAGCCAGCACATAGGCAATGCCAATCAGCATAAACACCCACATCATCTGGCGTAACCAACTGACCTTGAAAATGCGATTTGCCGCCAACCAATATGCACCTGCCGACAGCAGAAAAATACCCATGCCACCCAATTGAGATCGAATAGGGGCTGACCGAATTTGGGGGAACCAGATGAGTTGGCCCGCAGCAAAGGCCAGCAGCACCGTGATCATAAACACAAGTAACGGCACATTCGTAGGGTTGTCGATGCGCCGTAAAGGTTGATGGCGTTTGAGCAATACCTCTAATCCCCACAACCCAAGAAGCCCGCCCAAGATCAGCATACCCGGATGCAAGCTAGATTCGCTGCCCGTGCCGATGCTAAAAGGCACCACCAACGAGCCCGCAATCATGGCCAAAAATCCTAATTGCGGGCGAGCCAACAGCAGCGCCAGCCCGGCGGCACCAAGCGGGATTGCCAGATAAATGGCCTTGGGCTGCAGACTGGCCAAAAGCGCTATACCCAGGACCGCGATCACCACAATCACGCGCGTGATGGGTGGCATATTTGTTATGAAAGGCCGTTGGCCTATGTTCTGCATGTTGTTCCCCCCTTTCTACTTCCTTAACACCGAGGCGGTCTTCAAACCGAGGCGGTCTTTGAGACCACCTCGGTTTTTAGTCGCTTATTGAAACGGCATCGCAAAATCGGGTCGATACTCCAAATTGCGCGGGCGTTCGCGCAAGACCTTGGCCGGCACCCCACCCACCACCATATACGGCGGCACATCGCGGGTTACCACCGCACCGGCGGCAATCACCGCGCCGGTGCCAATCGTCACATTTGGCAAGATAATGGCGCGTGGGCCAATATAGACATAGTCGCAAATCTTGACCGGGCCGCCGGCCGATTCAAAGCCTGGGCTGTCCATGTCATGCTGCAAGGTGTAGATCATGATCTGGGAGCCAGTGGCGACACGGTTGCCAATCGTCAGCCCTTCCCGGCCATCTAAAAACGCCCCGTCACCAATGTTGCATTCATCGCCAATGCTGACCCCGGAAGGTTGATAAAAACGAGTTTGCCAGTGCACAATACTGCGCGCACCAATCCGAACGCCAAAAACAGCGCGGTACATGAAGCGTCGAAAATAATGCGAGGGGACTAGGCCAGTGAGCGTTGCGGCAAACAACGTAAAACCCTGGAAATTGACCCACAGCCAGCGTGCTAATTTATAGATCGGTACAGGTAGCGCAGGTCGAATGCGTTTTGCAAGTTGATTGAGTCCCATAACAGTACAGTAACGAGAGATTAGGAGATTGAGAAATTAAGAGATCGAGCGATTGAAACTGTGGGGGACAGCATTCAAATAACGACGATCATTATAGCTGACATGACGTTTTTATAATTTTTAATTTTGCCTTTTTAATTTCCAATCCTGCCTTTTGAATTCTCTTCAAGCATCCGTCCCGGTCACCTGCCAAATGGCCTGCCGCAAGGCAGTGCGGGCGCGATACTCTAACTGGCGTTGCACTGGAATGCGGTGCTCCGGTAACTTATCGGGCGCGAGCCGCGGCGCTCGTACCCATTTGCGCAGAGGTTGCGTGGTCGTGGCAAACGACAATTCCTTGGCAGCATAGGCATAAGCGGCGCGGGCCAGTGCCTCGCAGCGCTCAG
Source organism: Chloroflexota bacterium (assembly GCA_031392845.1). Taxonomy (GTDB): domain Bacteria; phylum Chloroflexota; class Anaerolineae; order J036; family Brachytrichaceae; genus JANMVQ01. The sequence goes on along the minus strand of JANMVQ010000299.1, from coordinate 1,342 downwards.
GTTGATTGGCTAACATCGCCAACTGCCTACCCAATCCAGCCCAATCACCCACCTCAAATGTCAGCGCGGCATTCCGCATTTGCAGAAGATAACTGAGCTCTGCTCCCAGGCTAGTGATGACCGGTAGACCACCCGCGATCATCTCCACCAAGCGGGTGCGGGTGCCATAAATGGTTTCGTAATGCAGCGCGTCGATATTGATACCCACGTTGCTTTCGGCGTAAAACTGCGCCATCTCAGACCAAGGTCGCCAACCCAATAGGTGAAAGCGCTCTACAAAACGTGACTGTTTCACCTTCGCGCAGAATTGCTCATACATATTATCTGGACCGCTGTAGGTGCTGGCACCGACAGACACATAGTGCAGGTTAGGTGCATCGGTCATCGCTTGTTCCAGGCCAGTAAATAGCGTGTCCACGTCGGTCCAGGTGTTGTAGCCGCCGCACCACAGCACTACGAAATCTTCCGGTCGCACACCGACTGCGCCCAGCAATTCGCGCACAACCGGGCGAGCAGGGTACTCGCTGGGGATAGGTGGCGCACCCGGCAACACGGTATGCGTAAATTCAAACCCAAACGTATGGCGATTCAATCTCCCGGCCATGCCCAACTCCCCCACCAACGCATGCTGTTGCGGCAGGCTGCAACCAGAAAAGGCATCCCCAGTGACCAAGATTCGCCGCACAAAATCGATCGTGGTTTGCAGCCCACGGTCAGTCTGGGTGCGAAAGTTGGCTGCCTGAATCAGGGTAAAAATCTCACCGTATAGGTCCATCCAAATCGGCTTGTCGGTCTTCAGGCGAGTGGCGTATAGGCATTGGAAATAATTCACCGCCACGATGCAATCCGGCTGAAACGCATCATGCACCGCTTGTAACTGCGCTGCCCAACCCTGTCGCCCAAATGGGATAGCGCGATACTGCACCTGTCCGGCCCACTCTGGAGGTAGCGACACTCGCTGAATGGGTTCGCCACGTGCGCCTGCGCACAGGTAAATCTCATGCCCATCATCCAATAACCCTTGAAGAAACTGCCATGTGCGATAGTGCGCCGCTTCGATCTTGATATCACGAATTAGCTGCGGCGGATTGAACCCGATGAGTAAAATTTTTGTCACGATGTGTATTACAAGTGCGCAAATAAGTGCTGGTTGGCGTTGATCCAATCAAACATGCGCTTGGCGCCGTCTTTGACTGTCACTTTGGGTGACCACCCTAACTCTAGTTTGGCTTTGCGGATATCGGCGATAAACACCGGCTGATCGCCCGGTCGCCAATCACCATAGGTCACCGGAATCGGGCGACCCAGAAACGCTTCCAACAGCGGGCCAAACTCAGTCCAG
>JANMVQ010000288.1:0-9546 GCA_031392845.1 Chloroflexota bacterium | reverse complement strand
GAGAAGCCACTGAAAAGCCAAATGGGACGCGGACGCTTTGCGCGCTGATTTTCGCGGATTTCTTTATAAATGTCTGCTTCAAATCCGCGTTTATCCTGAAAATCCGCGTCCTATGTTCCTTTCTCCGACAGGCTGCTAGGGCGATCTTGGGATAATAGACGAGTCGCATAGAAATTATATGAAATACCTGATGTGCTTACAAGATGGCTCCGCCGATGTGTTGGAAACCGATGTGCCAACAATTGCGCTGGGCGAAATGCTTGTCCGGCTCAATGCCTGCGGTGTGTGCGCGACGGATACGCTCAAGATTTACAACTGTGGCTATAGCAAACCGCAGAAGCTGGGGCATGAGTGTGTGGGGACTGTTGTGCGGATCGGTGTCGAGGGGGTGGGAAGTGTCGGAGGTGTCGAGAGTGTCACAAGTGTCGGTTTGAGCAACGACCAGCCACCAGTTACCAGTAACCAACCACCAGCCACTAGCCACCAACCACTAAAAGTGGGTCAGCGGATCGCTTTTGCCCACCATGTGCCGGACTATGGTTCGCATTATTCGCGCTTTGGCAGTGCGCCGATGGATCCGCTGTTCAAGCAGACCAATATCGAGCCGGGCGGCTTTAGCGAATATATAAAACTCTCGCCGCTGCATGTGCAGCACAACGTTGTGGCGGTGCCCGACCATGTGCCGGATTTGCGCGCCATGTTTATGGAGCCTTTGGCCTGCACGCTACGGGCGCTGGATCGGATGCCGTTGCGCGAAGGACAAAGTGCGCTGGTGGTCGGCATCGGCGCGATTGGCATGTTATTTGTGCCGCTCCTACGCGACAAAAGCGTAACCACGATTGTCAGTGATGTGCGCCCAGAACGGATTGTGCTGGCCAAAGAATGGGGCGCGACATCAGGCGGCATCGCCGGGCAGGATGATTTGCCCGCTTTGTGCAAGGCACATTCCCAGGGGCGCGGGGTGGATGTGGTGATCCTGACTGCACTTAATCAAAATACCTTCGACATGGCGTTGGCGGCGGTCCGCGACGGTGGGACGATCTTGATTTTTGGTGGCAAGCCCGGCACCGAATTGAAAATGGACATGTGGAAGGTGTTTCTGCGCGAAATCAATTTGATCACCAGTTATTCCGCCACACCCGACGGGCTGCATCGGGCCATGGCATTGCTCAGCCGGGCCGACTATCCCCTCGAAAAGTTAGTCAGCCATACCTTTACGATTGCCGAGGCCAACAAAGGCTTCGAATTGGTCTACAAAGGCCAGGCCAGCAAAGTGGCAATTGTGCCGTAAAAAAGCAACTCATTGAGCATTAACGCACCTACACGATAATAGCAACAATGAATTACCGCAGATTGGGCAACGCTGGCCTGAAACTCAGCGAATTATCGTTTGGCTCGTGGGTGACGTTTAAGACCCAATTGGGTGACGACACCGTTTATGAATGCATGAAGGCGGCCTACGACGCCGGGGTAAATTTCTTCGACAATGCCGAGGCCTACGCCGGTGGCCAGTCCGAAGAATTGATGGGCAATGCCCTTAAGCGCTTGGGATGGCGGCGCGCCAGCTATGTCATCTCCACCAAACTGTTCTGGGGGCTAAATGACGGCCCCAACGAGAAGAACACCCTCAACCGCAAGTATCTGCTCAGTGCAATGGATGGCGCACTCAAGCGCTTTGACACTGAGTGCATTGATTTGGTCTTCTGTCATCGTGCTGATCCCAACACACCAATGGAAGAGATCGTTTGGACGATGAACGACATCATCACACAGGGGAAGGCGCTGTATTGGGGCACTAGCGAATGGAGCGCCGATCAGATTCGCCAAGCATGGGAAGTGGCCGACAAACTGCGTCTGCGCAAGCCGCAGATGGAGCAGTCGCAATACAACATGTTTGCGCGTGAGCGGGTTGAAAAGGAATACACGAACCTATATGCCGACACCGGCATTGGCAACACCATTTGGAGCCCGTTGGCCGGTGGGCTGTTATCTGGCAAATACAACAACGGCATTCCTGCCGACTCGCGCGCCAAGCTAAAGGGCTATGAGTGGTTTGCCAACGCCGCGTCTGACCAGGACAAAATTAACAAGGTCAAGCAGCTTGATCCCATTGCCAAAGATTTGGGCGGCACACTGGCCCAATTGGCGCTGGCCTGGTGCGCCAAGAATCCGCATGTCACCTCGGTGATTACGGGGGCCAGCAAACCTGAGCAGGTGGTGGAGAATATGAAAGCCATTGACCTGATTCCCAAGCTCACGCCGGAGATCATGACCAAGATTGATGAGATTCTGGGCAAGGCGTGATTTCTCTCACAAAGGCGCAAAGTCACAAAGCATTCTAGAAAACCATACCCAGTAAGCATCCTGAGCGAAGGCGGCCATATTACCTATGATGAAGTTGCCGTGAAAATGGCCGCCGAAGGGAACTTCGGAGTGCGGAAACCTAGCAAACATCGGCTTGCATAAAAGCCGCACTCCTCCGCTCAGGATGCTTACTATGTAATAGATTTCCCAGTTAGAGTTGACTCATTCAAACCCTAAAGGTCTCCAAGACCTTTAGGGTTTATGCGCCATGTTTAACTGTGGAATTTATAAGGTGAGCTACTAAAGAACAAAATGTCAAAGATCGTCATTCTTGGCGCTGGCGTGATGGGCAGCGCTTTTTCGATGCCGCTCACCGACAACGGCCATCAGGTCTCACTCGTTGGTACCCATCTCGACGGCGACATTATCGAGGAGATTCACGAGACCCGCGTGCACCCCGGTTTGCGCACGCGCTTGCACGACAAGGTCACGCCGTACCCAATTGGCGCACTGAGTGAACAGATCAAAGATGCGGACTTGGTGGTGTTGGGGGTCAATTCGCACGGTGTGGAATGGGCGGCAAACGCGCTTAGCCCTGTTCTGCCCGCTGGTGTGCCGATTGTGATGGTGACCAAAGGCTTACACGGCGATGGGAAACAATTAAGCATTTTGCCGGAGGCGTTGCGCAATGGTTTCCCGGCATCCGTGCGCAGTCAGCTCAGTATTAATGCCATGGGTGGCCCCAGCATCGCAGGTGAGTTGGCCGCCAAGCGCCACACTTGTGTCAACATCGCCGGGTCGGACGCCGCCATGATTGCCAAGATTGCCAGCATGTTACGCACGCCGTATTACCATGTGTGGACCAGCACCGATCTTATTGGGGTGGAAGTGTGCGTGGCGATGAAGAACCTATATGCGCTGGCGGTGGGTCTGGTCATCGGCATTTTGGAGAAAGAAGGCCGCCACGACAACGGCGCATCCATGCACAATCTGGCGGCAGGGATCTTTGCCCAGGGCACATATGAGACGGCCTATTTGGTCGAGCAACTGGGCGGTCAATTGCGCAGCGTATACACGCTACCCGGCGCGGGTGACTTATATGTGACCTGTCAAGGCGGGCGCAACAGCCGGATGGGCCGCTGGCTCGGGTTGGGTATGCGTTACGCCGACGCGCGCGCCACCCACATGCCCAAAGACAGCGTCGAAGGCGCGATGCTGGCCGAAGCCGTCGGCCTGACTGTGCGCAACATGGTGAATACCGATAAACTCGACGCCAAGAAGATTCCGCTTTTCCTACGCATGATCGATATCGTCTGCGACAACGCGCCGACTGAAGTGCCGTGGGATGACTTTTTTGCGTAAATCGGTGGGGAGGGTTCGGCAAGTTCATAAGGTTCATAAGGTTCGTAAAGTTCAGAACCTTATGAACATTCAGAACCTTCCGAACCTTCAAAACTTTCATGAACTCTTTCGAATTACTTACCCTCGCCCGTACGCAGATTCAGCGCGAGGCCGATGCGGTTGCCGCAATTGCGGCGCAGATTGACGATAACTTGATTGCGGTGGCCCAGCATTTGTTGGGGTGCGCAGGGCATGTGCTGGTGGCCGGTTCCGGCACCTCGCACGCGACGGCCTTGCGGATGGCCCACCTCATGTGCTGCGTGGGCACGCCGGCGCTGTTTATTCACCCGGGCGATGCACAGCATGGCACTTCGGGCGCGGTGACGGCCAACGACATCGTGATTTGCATCTCGCGCGGCGGCGAAACCGACGAAGTAAACAAGCTGGCCCGCATCGCCAAGAGTCGGGGTGCATCGGTGGTCGCGTTTACTGAAAAGCCGGAAGCGACGCTCGGCCAGATAAGCGACTACATCGTCAAAGTTTATTCTGATTGCAATGCCGACTTGATGGGCGTGATTACATTTGGCGGTTCGATGGCGACATCGGCCATGGGCGATGCACTGTGTACGATATTGTTAGAGCTACGCGGGTATAGCCGAGATGCGTTTGCCAATACCCATCCGGGCGGCGCGTTTGGGAAGTCACTTCGTTAGTGGCTCCTCATGCAATCCGCAGCATAGAACTCGCGGCACAATTACTATTGTGACTCCAGCTGGGAATAGCTTGTATAGCAGGCTCTATCGAGTTAAACGGAATTCCTCTCACAAAGAGCACAAAGAGCACCAAGAATTGCCCGACTTCTTGGTGCTCTTTGTGTTCTTGGCGAGAAAAATCCCACCAAAGTCGGGAGAACCAAGATGGTTCTACCGAGTAAAACGGGATAAACCACGAATCACACGAATTCACACGAATTATTCGTGAAGATTCGTGAGATTCGTGGTTTATTTCCCGCTAAGGTCGGGAGAGCCCTCAAGATTAACTCAAGATGGAGGAAATACAAATGCGAAAACTAATTGTCAGTGAATTCATTACCTTGGATGGGGTCATACAAGCACCTGGCGGGGCAGAAGAGGATACCGAGGGCGGCTTTGTGCATGGCGGCTGGACGATGCCATTCTGGCATGATGACATCGGTGCCAGCTTTGTGCAAGCCATGGGTGAATGCGACACCTTCTTGCTGGGGCGCAAAACATGGCAGACCCATGGCGAAGCATTCGACCCGCTGCCTGCGGGTGATTTCTTCGGCGACATCATGAACAGCAAGCGCAAATACGTGGTGTCGACCACCCTAACCTCAGCCGACCTGTGGCGCAACTCCACCCTCATTCGCGGCAACGTCCCCGAGGAAGTCAGCAAGATCAAGGCACTGCCCGGGCAGAATATCTATGTGGATGGCAGCAGCGTGCTGGTGCATAGCCTGGCCCAGCATGGCTTGATCGATGAATACAACTTGCTGGTCTATCCCTTAGTCTTGGGCCAAGGCAAGAAGCTCTTTCCAGAAGGCCTGCGCCAAAATCTCAAACGCATCGATAGCCGGTCGTTCCCAAGCGGCGTCACCCAAATACGCTATCAAGTCGAGCGGGCATAGCGAGAAACATTCGAACCTATCTCTAAACCTCGCAGAACCTGTCAGGCGCGCAGCGTGGAGACCTGATAGGTTTGGTGATAGGTTCTTAATCAGAAGGCGTGGGAATTAACTCAACAGGCTCGTTGAGTTAATCAGTTCATCGATGTTTCTCTAAGGTGCGCATAATATCTTCGACCGCGCTCCCAAATGCTGACCCGTGCCGCCTTTTCGTAGGCGCGTCCAAACATTGGCGGCATGGGTTCATCATGATTGCGGGTGATGAGAATGAGGTTCACCCCAGCTGAGGCCGCTGGGCAAACGCAGATCGCCAAATTGAAGCGGATCATCGCCATACGGAATGCGCTGATCTGCCTTGCCTGCCGGCAATTTGGGAATGTCGTCTGCCTTTAGATATGGCTTTGTGGCGTTGTCGCTCATGATTTTGTCTCCGCAGGCTATTTTGCACCCAGTTGCATTTTCTTGTGCACAAGTGAAGGAACAATCCCAACTTGTCTCCGAAGTCACTATTTGGTTCATCCTGACAATAGTGACCTGACTAAAATAACCACTAGAACCGTCCGGGCTATTTGAGTTATCCACCGCTGAGTTGATTGAGGGCGACAAGATTACGGGTATCATCTTGTAATAGGAGACTCCAAAATTGCGCACATATAACGCATTCCAGACAATGCTTCGGCAGGTGTTACGGCTACCTACGATGAATCTTGATGTCATAGAGCAGTCCCCGCCCGTGTTTGCTACTGTTCTAGGTGGGGCTGGCCTCGGTCTCGTTTGGGGCATAGTCGCACGAATCTGGATGCGGTTGATCTCTACAAATCCGGAGTTCTCAATCTCCGGCACAGTGGCCATCCTTGTGATAGCAACAGTATTCGGTGCGTGGACTGGTTTCGCCTACGCCGCCCGACGGCGAGGATGGCGGCGATGGGGTCACTATTTGCCGCGCAGCTTGGTGGTGGCTTTCTTCATCCCCTTTGGTATAGCTGGTGGATTGCCTCTGATGCTTACCGTGCTCGTGGCAACACTCGGTGTGACCCAGCGGGCAGTGGTTGGTCTGTGGGTTCTCGCAGGGCTGTCGATTCTCTTGGCCGTAGGAACAGATATTGGCGTCCCGGCAATTGCTGCTGGTATTGCATTGGCGAGTGCCGTTGCATTAACGGTGTGGAAACTGACAGTCCGATTCTGGCATGATGGGCACCGGTTACTGCCTGTGGACACTTGGCTAGAGCGGATTATGCGAATGCCGATGTTGCTCCTGGCCGTTGCTGGCATTGGGTTCGTCGCGCGGGAAATTGTGATCGACAAACCAGGGTTGCTCGGCCCACTGTATGTCCTCTTCTACCTCATCCTGCTTTATCCCTTATTTCTTGCGCTACGTGTAGGTCTTGAACCTCGTGTATCCGCCGGATCTCGTGAGGTGTCAGCGTCTGCGATATTTGGGAGTAAAACAGACCTTGCAAGCTAATAGATTTCCCATATAGAGTTGACTCATTCAACCCTCCCGGTCTATGAGACCGGGAGGGTTTATGCGCGATGTTTACTTGGGGAATCCGATTCCCTTAGGTTTTTCCGCGAATCACGCTAATTCTCGCGAATTTATTAGTGGATATTCGCGTGATTCGCGGAAAATAGTAAAAAGCTAAGGTAATCGATTGGGGAATCTATAAGATAACTGGAGACGCTAAGTGGGTTTATTGCCACCCATGGTCTGGCTTCTCTAATTTTGACCAGTCCGATCATAAGCGTCACATGTGCCGTTTGGATCCCGATACCCAAAGTTTTATAACGTGGCTCTACCGGCTTTGACGGGAATGTAAAGCCACTGCCCGCTAAAGTCGCGGCTACGCAAAGCGAAGCCCTTCGGGCTGAGAATAAGCCCGAAGGGGCTTTGTCATAGGTAGCCGCGACTTTAGTCGCCAGGCGGGCACAGTCACGAGCGAAGGTCGCATTTCCCGTTTTACTCGGTAGAGCCTATAACGTTTAATGGCGTTGGTAATTGCAGGTGAAAGCAAATCAAAAACTCGCGGCCAATTCGGTCCGTTGCCCGCCAGCAGGCAACGCTTGGCAATATCTGCATATTGCAGGCCAAATCTGACCCAATTGGCTGCGCGTGGGGGTATTTGCTCAATCGGGCAGCCGAATCCGATCACCAGATTTTCATGCTCCCTTTCATTGCTTTCGAATTGGGCACACACTGCCTCCGAGCGTGTTTTCAAATGCCAAAACTATGATTTGTCACCCTGAGCGCAGCGAAGGGCCTCATATTTTCTTGGAAAACGAGGCGCTGCGCTCGGGATGACAAAAACTTGATTTTGAAAAACAATCTCTCAAGCAACGCGCATCAGTCGAACCGTAGGTAAGAATATTTCATCGTTGGCCTTTCGATGTAGAACGCACCGACTCCAACTCGCTTAACAAAAATCTTTCTACTGGCGAGCGGAGGTTTAATCCGGACACATGGGAATTAAATCGGCGAGCTGGCAGACATAATCCACGCGCCGATACTCGATGTTCCAGGTGGCGATTCCGGCATGGGTGAGCACCTCCGCCACCGGGGCCATGACATGAGATGAAGGTCGGCAAAACAAGACATCCAGCAGCCGCCGTGAATGACGATTGCGATGGGGAAAGGCCTGGAGCCGCTGGGCAAATGCAGATCGCCAAATTGAAGTGGATCATCGCCGTAGAAGATTCGATCATCCGCCCTATTGGCGGGCAATTTGGGGATGTCGTCTGCTTTTAGATATGGCTTTGTTGCGTTGTCGCTCATGTTTTGTTTCCGCAGATATTTTGCGCTCGGTTGCATTTCATATGCACGATCACCAGCATGGATTACGCTATGGCAACTGGGTGAGATGGAAGCGGATATGTGGTCGTATGAGCTGGGATTCTCGCCAACAGGGCAATTTGCGTGGCACTATATTACTGCCGTAATATACTGTCATCTCAATAATCCTAATACGGGGTATCTGTGCTCAAGCAGATGTAGAGGGACAACCTACTGTGAGTAAAGTTCCAGCTTCTCAATAAACGTTGAGTCAAAGTAATCTGACTAGCCATACGAAAGAGATAACCAAATGCATATAAGCCGCGTTGTAATTAGAAATTTCAGAAATTTTCAAGAGTTAAGCGTAAACCTATCTCAACATGCAGTAATTCTTGGCGAGAATACATCTGGCAAGAGCAACTTTATTCATGCTCTACGAATTGTTTTGGACCCAACATTGTCAGATGATGAGCGCAAATTATTGAAGTCAGATTTCAATTATTCTTGCCAAAGCAACAAAAGCGCAGCTATCGAAATCACTATATGTATGCGGGGCATTGAACATGTAGAACAGCAAAGTGTATTGTATGACTGTAAAAATCCTGATAGTCTAGAAAATGAGGTTGAGATTAGCTATAGATTTGCGCCTATTGTCAATACAAAAGAAGTGGGAGATGCATTACCGAAATACGACTACAACTTCTATCGACGGACTCACAAACAAGATGAATTGCAAGGGTTACAGTGGGAAACTTCACATAGATTAATCAGAAATATGGGAGATATTCGTAAGCGCATTTTGTTGCAGGCAGTTCCAGCGCTTCGAGATATCGAAAGTGCGCTCGAATCATGGCGCAGGTCTCCCTTGCGAAGTTTGATTGAGCGCCGTGAATTGGTCGAAGATGCCGAATTTGCAAAAATCGCCGACAGTTCAGGAACGATCACTGAAACCTTCCGAAAGATTGATAAGATCGCAAAACTCGAAGATTCAATAAACGAAAAACTGTCCGATATGGTTCGTGGCTTGTATCCCATTGACGCACGACTTGGATTAGCTCCTGCTGATGCAGGCCAATTAAGTCAAACAATCCGCATTTATGCGGAAGGTGACAAGTGGCGAACTGTAGACACAACTAGCCTGGGGATTGCTAACATCATTTTTCTTGCTTTGCTCAGTACAGAAATGAAAGAGCGGGAGCAATCAGAAAGTGAGTTTTCAATTCTATGTGTCGAAGAACCTGAAGCACATTTGCATCCCCATCTTCAACGGCTAGTATTTAGAGATTACTTTCGCGATCTAGCCGAAAGGAAACAACAGGTTATTGTCACAACACATTCACCTAACACGGCAATTGTCAAGCGCGTGACACAAAACGGCATCAGAGTTTAGTGAACTCCCTGGGATAAACCAAGCCTGGAATCTGGCCAGGCCGGTTGAGCCACACCTCCTTCGGCGGACCAGCCAGGATCGGCATCTTGTAGTGAAAGC
>JANMVQ010000285.1:0-1852 GCA_031392845.1 Chloroflexota bacterium | reverse complement strand
TATTGTTGATAGATGAAACATTGGAGCGCCGCTGGGGGAAGGCGATCAAATACAAAGGGGTGTTTCGAGATGGGGTGCGGTCAACGGCCAAACAGGTGGTGAAATGTCTAGGGGTGCGCTGGGCCGTGTTTTTATTAATCGAAAACGGGATCAAACGCACTTTTGATGGTGGCATTCCAATGAACATCTGACGCGGCGATAACGGCAATCTGATGTGCATCACACACAACAGACTGGTGTCAAACGAGTTGAGAGAGCTGGCAACCCGATTGGTGGTGCGAACGGATCCGCTGCATGTCCATGCAGTGAGCGTGGGCGGCGACCATGTCCGTATCACAATAAGCTTTGCCACTCTCGCGGCCCGGTGTCCGTGCTGTCACCAAGGATCCCGGCGAGTGCATAGCCGATATGTGCGGCGGCCCACGGACGTAACCTGGGGCGGCTTACCGACGCAAATTGAGCTACATGTGCGGCGCTTTCACTGCGACACACCGAATTGTCTACAGCGAATTTTCACGGAGCAGTTGCCGGGGTTTGTGCAGCGATATACACGACGCACAGTGCGATTGGAGGATCAACTGTTGCTGCTGGCCTATGTAGCTGGCGGTGCAGAGGGAGCAAGTGTCGCCGCGCGCTTCAAAACTCCGATCAGCGCCGATACTTTGTTGCGTCTGATCCGACGCAGTGGCGAGTCAAAATGCCTACCCACACCACGTGTGTTGGGGGTAGATGACTGGGCGAAGCGGAAAGGGCAAAGCTATGGCACGATTCTGTGTGATCTTGAACGCCATCAAGTCATCGATTTGTTGGATGATCGTGAAGCTAGGACACTGCAGACCTGGCTAGAGGCACATCCTGGGATCGAGGTCATTTGCCGTGACCGGGCTGGGCAATATGCCGAAGGGGCACGACTGGGTGCGCCGAGCGCCCTACAAGTGGCGGACCGATTTCATTTGCTGCTGAATTTGACCGACACGGTCAAGCAGGTGGCAGATCATCAGCGCACCCACTTGCACGTGAATGTGGTCAAACCCATCAAGGTCGCGCCTGAACCCAATATCGACCAGTCACGGTGGCGCAAAAGTTATCACCTTAAATCGCCACGGCAAAATCGCTTTCAGCAACGTCGTGAGGAACGTCAACAACGCTGGCTTGACCGTCACCACGAGGTGAACGCGTTGAAAGAACAGGGTCTCAGCCAACGTCAAATCCAAATGCAGCTCAAGATGAGCCGCGCCACATTGAAACGTTATTTGTCACATGAGACATTGCCAGATCATGCCCTGCGCAACGCCACCATCAAGCCGTATGCTGCATATCTCAAAGAACGTTGGCAGGCGGGAGCGCACAATGCCAGCCAGCTCTTCCATGAAATTGTTGCACGCGGCTATTGCGGATCATATTTATTGCTATCGCGTTTCGTACAACCTTGGCGCAATATGCACAATCAGTCACAGCCCGATACACCTAGCCAATCCATATCAGTAGTGAATGATCCGTCAGCGATGGAACCCATCGCCGTTCTACCCACGACTATCACCGTGAGTGAAGTCTGCACACCACGCCAAGTCGCATTCTGGATGACCCGCGATCCCGCCAAACTGAACCCAGTACAGAAAGACAAGCTTGAACAATTGCTGACCCGCGTGCCTGATCTACTGTGCGCTCGTGAACTAGCACAAGATTTTCGGCAGCTCCTTATGCAACATCAGCAATTGTCAAGCGCGTGACACAAAACGGCATCAGAGTTTAGTGAACTCCCTGGGATAAACCAAGCCTGGAATCTGGCCAGGCCGGTTGAGCCACACCTCCTTCGGCGGACCAGCCAGGATCGGCATCTTGTAGTGAAAGC
>JANMVQ010000278.1:0-7432 GCA_031392845.1 Chloroflexota bacterium | reverse complement strand
GAGGCGATGTAGTTTCGAGCGCCGGGCTGCGTCACCAGCCCGGTCACCCAATCACTGCCGATCTCTTCAATGTAATGCTTGACTAGTGCGCTTGTATCGAAGAAGAAGCTGGGCATTAGCGGCGATCCTCAATGATGCTTTGCGAGACCGGCTTGCCAGCGACGATAGCACGCTTCACTGGCTTGAATTCATGCCTGCCTTGCGGACGCATTTCTATCAGAATGCCTCGATCTTTGAGTAATTGCTGCTCTGCTGCATCATCATCGTTGCTATCAACCGCAAAATACTGGCGGATGGCCTCCACCCGCACCAGCCTTTGATTGCCAAACTTCACCGAAGGGATCGCTTGTTTGCGCACCGCATCTGAGGCGGTGGCCAGTGGGACCCCTGCCGTTTTGGCCGCTTCGGTTAGGGTCACTAAGCCCATCTCACGTAATTGCGCATCCACCTGTTTGATAGCCGCAGCGGCACGCAACATCACTTTTTGTTCAGACAGTTTAAGTGTTCCCATAATTGATTCGGATTATACCGTATTAACTATGGATCGTCTAAAAATAACAAACTATCCTCTACTTCCCGTAACTCACACTCCCCACTTGCACGGTCCAGTTTTGCGCTCCGGCAGTGGGGAACTCCAGCTTCACATAGTTCGTCCCGGCGGGCAAATTACTCAGCACATAATCGACCCGGTGCCAGTTGCCGCCGAGATTATTAATCGCCGGGATGATCGGTGTATAGGTCACGTTGTCCGGCGAGGTGTAGAGCACAAAGTCACCTTGCGTCAGCGCCGGATAAAAATACGTCGTGGCGGCGAAATTGCGCATGCCATCCAACCGCCAGACCGCCCACTCGGCCGTGTTCTTGTTGCGACTCATGCGCGAAGCATCACCGGCGAAATTCGTTGGTTTGTCAGTCAACAGATTGATGCTGAAAGAGCGAGCAAACACTGTGCTGAAGTCGTTCAGATCATCAGTAAAGTTTTGCGTTGCTGGCGGTGTGGGTGATGGTGTAGGGGTCGATACGGGAATTGTTGTGGGGGTCGGTGTGACTTGTGAGGGATTACTTGAGAATGCCACCGAACTGATCTGTGGATTCCAGTTGTTTGCACCTCCTACTGGGAAAACCATCTTCAGATAATTTGTGCCTGCTGGTGGTCGCACCTCGTAATCCACTTTGCGCCAATTACTGGCCGTGCGGATGGCAGTCGGTGTGACCACACTAAAGTTTACGTTGTCCGGCGAGGCGAAAAACTGAAAATCACCCAAGGTCTCGCTGGGCCAGAAATACGTCGTGGTCTTGAACAGCTCCATGCCCGGCATCTTCCATGTCACCCATTCAGCCGTATTGGTGCTGCGACCCAAGCGCGAGACATCGTCGCCAAAGTTATTAATGGTGTTCGTGAAGAACGTGGTGTTGCGCGAATAGGCATACGCCAACTGCAAGTTATCTAGCGAGTCCAGCACTAAGCTGGGCTGTGGGCCGCGCTGCCACACCTTTACATAGTCGATGTCGTGGTAAGCGGGGAACGCGGTATTGATATCGGGGAAGTTGTTGCCGCGCCAGTTCACGCCCACACCCAAGGTCAGCAACATGTTGATCGGCTCGTTGACGACGCGATCAGTTGTCCTGAACTGCTCCACATCATCGACATACCATATTAATAGACCGGGTTGCCAGTCCACCCCAAAAGTGTGCCAGTCGGTGTTGTAGCCCGCCGTATTGGTTAGGATTCGTTGGATTTGGCGGTTAGGGTCGCTAAACGGAATTCCCTCAAAGTGATAAGTCAGAAACGCCAGAGTGGGATCATTGCCCAACGACTCGACCACATCGATCTCGGGTGGAATCGAGCGGCGCTTAACCGGGAGTGTGAAGAAGGTCGGCCACAGGGCTGTCCCCTTGGGGGTGCGCAAGCGCGCTTCCATGTAGCCATACTGAAAGTTAAATTTGTCGCGCGTGCTGACCAATCCGCTGGTGTAGTTATAACCCACACCTTGACCATCCGTTGCACTGCGTCGCTGTGCCTTCAACCGCAACATGCCTTGCTCAACGATTACGCTATCCGGTTTGTAGAGCGCCAGCTCGCCAGTGGTCCCGCCTTTGCAAGTATTGTTCCCACGATCCACCAGATCGCACCCTGCCCATAGCCCGTTGTCCAAATTGCTGCCACTGAACTCATCGCCAAAGACAAGGTGCCAGTTGCCGGGCAGGGGAGGCGTATTACGAGTGAAGGGCGAGGGCGGTGGCGGCGGCGTACCCAGCGGCGAGGGCGGGAACACCGGTGTCGGTTGGGGAGCTGGGTTACCAGAAATCGAGGCTGAACCAAGCTGAGGACTCAATAAATCAGTTGTGTTCGCCGGCCACACAACCTTAACGAAGGTCGTGCCAACAGGTGGGCGCACTACGTAATCCACCTGTGCCCAGTTGCCACCTAGACGCGCAATTTCCGGCGCAATCTCAGTGAAGTTGATGTTGTCGGGTGAGGTGTAGAACTTGAAGTCACCACTCGCATCGGTCGATGAGTAATATGCGGTTGTGTTGAAGATGGTTGCGTTGCCCATCGCCCAAGTTATCGACTCGACCGTATTGCTTATGCGCACTGCGCGCGATACGTCGCCGCCGAATAATTCGGGTGTGTCGAGTGTGCGAGTGATGTTACGTGAGTAGGCATAGGCGTTGCCCAGTGTGCCAAGGTCATCACTCAATGTATTGCCCTGTGGGCCGCGCTGCCAGACCTTCACATAGTCCACATTGAAGTACGAGGGGAAGGGTGTGTTGCCATCCGGAAAGTTATTGCCACGCCAATCCACGCCCACGCCAAATGTCAGCAGTAGGTTCATGGCTTCGTCGGGCACACGATCGGTCGTCCTAAATTGCTCGACCCCGTTGATGTACCACACAATCAGTCCTGGCTGCCAGTCCACCCCAAATGTGTACCAATCTTTGGAGAAATCGTTATTGTTTACCGCGATTAACTGCGTTTGCCGGTTAGGGTCAGTAAACGGTATGCCCTCGAAGTGATAGGTCAAAAACGCCAAGGTCGGGTCATTGCCCAGCAACTCAAAGACATCAATCTCCGGTGGGATCGAGCGCCGATACACCGGTAGGGTAAACAGGCCCGGCCACAGCGCGCGGCCTTTGGGCACGTTTACCCGCGCTTCCATGTAGCCATAGCGAAAACTAAATTTGTCGCGTGTGCTGGCGATGCCAGAGGTGTAGCCATGTACCACCCCCTGGCCGTCGGTGTAGCTGCGCTTCTCGGCTTTCAGGCGTAGCATGCCGTTCTCAACTACGATGCCGTCGGGCGTGTATAAGGCCAACTCACCGGTCCAGCCGCCTTTGCAGGTGTTATTGCCGCGGTCGCGCAGATCGCAACTGGCCCATTTTCCACTGTTCAAGGTGTTGCTGCTAAATTCATCGTTAAAAACCAGGTGCCAGTTCTGGTCAATAGGGGGTCCGTATAAGGTTGATGGCAAAGGAGGTGGCGTGGACGCGGGTGGCGGGACTGGAGTGGGTGGCGGTGTGGGAGGCGGAGGCGGATTGCCGCTGTAGCCAACTGAAGCAATCTGTGGGTTCCAGTTATTTGCGCCGCCAGTCGGCCATTCCACCCGCATGTAATTCGTGCCTGTGGGCGGAACCAGACTGTAGTCCACGCGCCGCCAATTGCCGCCCGGTCGATTAATAATGGGTGTGACTTCGGTGAAATTGGCATTGTCCGGCGAGGCCTTGAATTTGAAGTCGGGCAGCGTCTCACTCGGCCAGTAATAGGTTGTGGCCGTGAAGGTGCTCATGTTGCCCATCTTCCAAGTGGCAAACTCGGCCGTGTTGGTGCTGCGGCCTAGGCGCGAGATGTCAGCGCCAAAATTATTCAGGTTATTCGCGAACAAGGTCATATTGTGCGAATAGGCGAAAAGCTTGCTGAAGTTATTTAAATCATCGACCACAGCTGTCTGCGGCGGCCCACGCTGCCAGACTTGCACATAGTCGATGTCGTCGTAGGCAGGGAAGATTGTATTGGCATCGGGGAAGTTGTTGCCACGCCAGTTCACCCCTACCCCCAACGTCAACAGCAGGTTCATCGGCTCAGCGGGCACGCGATCAGCCACTCTAAATTGTTCGATGCCATCCACATACCAGACCATCAGCCCAGGCTGCCAATCCACGCCAAAGGTATGCCAGTCGCTGGCCCAATCGTTTGGGTTGGTCACGATCTGCTGCACTTGGCGATTGGGGTCGCTAAGCGGGACTCCCTCGAAGTGATAGGTTAAGAAGGCCAGTGTCGTGTCATGTCCCAATTGCTCAACGATATCAATCTCGGGTGGCAACGAACGGCGCTTGACCGGTAGCGTGAACATGGTCGGCCACAGCGCACGCCCTTTGGGGATGCGCACACGGGTCTCCATGTAGCCATATTGAAAACTAAATTTGTCGCGTGTGCTGACCATGCCCGATGTGTAGTTATGCACCGTGCCTTGGCCATCGGTATAACTACGCTGTTGAGCGGTGAAGCGTAACGCACCGTTCTGCACGCTTACGCTGTCTGGTGTGTAGAGCGCTAGTTCGCTGCTGGCACCGCCTTTGCAAGTGTTATTACCACGATCTACCAAATCGCAGGTGTTCCACAACCCTGTGTTAAGCGCATTGCCGTCAAAATCGTCGTTAAAGATCAGCTGCCAGTCGCTGCCAACAGGCGGATAGGCGTGTGCCGGTGTGGCCTGTGATGGCACATAGATGAGCGATATAACAACAACGAACAACAACGCGATCTGACGCAAGATAGGCTTGAGGCGACGCGGCTTGAAGTGCAAGCCGATTTGGTGGTTCATCGATTCCCCCCTGGAATGAATATATAAAAGTTGAGCTGAGCTGGAGGGGATTATAGGAGATGGGCAGGGGCATATTTACAACGCCCGCATTCGATTGTTCTTTGGGTTGTGTTCCAGCTCTACTAAACCCAGCGCCTCCATCAGCGGTGGCAGATACATGCCAAAGCGTCCGCGGTAGCCTTTCTTCAGACCATACCAACCTCCAATAGAATTATCGGCTGATCGTCCCCAAGCTTCGACAGTGCCCTCTTTAGCAGGTTTCTGCTCGTCAGCTGCACCGAGATCCATCCAGTCGCCGTGTTTCTTCAACATGGCGTGCAGGTCTTCTATACAGCGCAGATCGTAGTGCAGTGTAGTCGAGCCAACTTTGCACACCAAGATAGGTGGATCGTGGGCTTCATCTTTATACATCGTGTATTCGCCAGTCCCTGGAGGCGTCTTCAGTTGCCAAGGGTGTTCTTTCGTGCCATCGCCAGTCACTTTTTTTGCGCTCATGGGTTTTCCGGTTCTACCGACTTTGGCGGGATTAACGTTGTCATGCTGAGCAAAGCGAACCGAAGGTCCCAGTGGCGAAACACTTACGATTAACACCACTGGGATTCCTCACTGCGTTCGGAATGACAAGTTTCCCGTCAAAGCCGGTAGAACCCTAAATTGTTTGCATTCAGTAGACGATCAGGTTTCTGCAAATTCGACATTTAGCGACGTTGCCGCCATATTTCGTAGAGGGCCACCGCACCTGCCACCGAAGCGTTAAGAGACTCAATTTGCCCACGCATGGGGAGCTCGACCAGGAAATCGGCTTTGTCACGTAGCAAGCGACTGACGCCTTCGCCTTCGCTGCCCACGATCAGCGCAAATGAACCCTTCAGATCAACCTTATAAATCTCCTGTGCGCGTGGGTCGTCTTGCAGGGCGGCGATCCAGACATCGCGCTTCTTTAGCTCATCCACTGTGCGGGCCAGATTGACGACTTGGGCGATCTGCATATGTTCGACCGCCCCCGCCGATGTGTTGACCACCGCTGGTGTCACCGCTGCACTGCGCCGCTCGCTGATGATGATCCCATGCACGCCAACCGCTTCTGCCGTACGGATTAGATTGCCGAAGTTCTGCGGGTCTTGCAACGAGTCAAGCATCAGCAGCAAGGGCGGCTCTCGACGTTCCTGCGCCAATGCAAAGAACACATCTATATCTACGTAAGGGTAGCTATTTACCTCCAACGCCACGCCTTGTGCGTGAGTCGAGATTTGGTCAAAGAACTCGCGCTTGGCCTGCACGGTCTGTACTTGCTGAGCTTTGGCTAACGCCACAATCTCGCGAATAATTGGCGCATCTTGAATACCGTCGGCCAGCAGCAATTTGCTGATCTGTCGTCGTTTTGCTCGTAAGCACTCGTGCACGGCGTGTCGTCCATAGAGTCGATCCATTGCGAACAGTCTAAAGTGGAAAGCGCAAAGTGCAAAGTATGAAAGATGAAAGATGAAAGATGAAAGATTAGATCACCGATTGCGTAGCCAGTACAAGCCGTCTTTTCGATCCATGAATCTTTCGCTAACCAAGTAGCGCCGCGGGGAGGCAAAATCATCGTGATATTGCTTGCACAGCTCAAACTTACCGGCGATGAAGCGCAGCATCGATAGACGCTTTTCGTCTCGTGTCGTGCGTCATGTAGTGCTGCTCGACCAGCAACGCCCGCACTTTGGCGGGTTCATCGTTAAAAAAACGCTGGATGACCGAGTCTAATTGCATCGCCGAGTAGTCGATGCCTTTGCTAAAGCGCCGTCCCATCATGAGCCCAATCAGCTTCAAGACCATTTGCGACTGCTCGGCATCGGCGGGTACAGAAACCCGGCCGTCGATCAGGTTACGTTTGACCACATCTACTTGCTCCGCCGTGTGAGTCCGGGGTAGTTTGAAGTCTGATGGATGCAACCGCTGTGGATCAAAGTCGGGCGCCTGGGCCGCTGGCGAATCTGTGCGCCAGTACATGCTGCCGTCGCGCTTGCGGGCCAGCATTTTGTAGTCCACCATATAGCGCCGCACAGTGGTGGACTCATGCGCGCAATGCTTCTCCAGAATCAAATTCACCTGCAACTCGGTATAGCGCGTGTCCGGTTCAAACCTTTGCTGCAACCAACCCAAGACCAGCTTTGCCTGATGGCCTTTGCTCACAAAGATGATCCGATCCGGCTCGATCAACAGCTTGCGCACGGCGTCATTGGGATCGGTATCCAGGTTCTCCACATTCAACGCATACACGCTGTGATGCTGCTGCGCCAATGCCTTTACCAAACCCACCTTTTGCAGTTTGCTCAGATGATGAGAAATTGTCGGTGGGCGCAGTTCAAGCAAAGCCGCAATCTCTTCCACACTGCGGGGGTCAGTTGCCAACAAGCCCACACTTCTCAAGCTAAACCTAAACTCGTCAATAACTGCTGCGCCTGATCGAAGGCTTGTTGTGCAGCTGCGCTGTCAGACAATGTACTTGCCAAGGCCCGCCAGGCTGGCGCCTCGGCAAATTTATCTTGGGTGTGTTGGGCGCTCTCGATCGCCAGGCGCAGCGTACGCTGCGCCTGCGCGGTTTGACCGTGTGAGTGCTGCACCTG
>JANMVQ010000219.1:0-11644 GCA_031392845.1 Chloroflexota bacterium | reverse complement strand
CGGGTTGGGCCTGGCTCGCGGCGGGCAATTGCTCTAGTGTTTCGTCGCCACCGGCAATCCGGCGCTGGCGGCGAATGCGGTCGATAGCCCTGTTGCGAGCCGTGGTGATGATCCACGCGGCTGGGT
The DNA here is from genome assembly GCA_031392845.1 of Chloroflexota bacterium. Taxonomy (GTDB): domain Bacteria; phylum Chloroflexota; class Anaerolineae; order J036; family Brachytrichaceae; genus JANMVQ01. The sequence continues at coordinate 11,518 of JANMVQ010000219.1, read as the reverse complement.
GTTTGGGCATGCCATCTACTGGCCAACGCTCTAGCGCAATCAGGAAGGCATCCTGCACCACATCTTCGGCCAGCGCCATATCGCGCAGATGCGCCACGAGCGTGGCCACCACGCGGCCATGTTCCTCACGAAAAATCTGTGCGATAGGCGAATCGGTATCCGCGTTATGTTCAAGCACACAAGTCAGGCGTCACGAGTCATACATCATGCGTCGGCAATATGACTCGTGACTTGTGAGACCTCTAAGTCTGTGTGTTGTCACCAAATTCAAGAATGGGGCGCAGCTCGATGGAACCATATTTCGCGCCAGGACACAGTTTAGCCACCTCGATCGCCTCATCCAAGTTCTTCACATCAAGCAGGTAGTAGCCGCCCAATTGCTCCTTGGTTTCGGCGAAGGGGCCATCCGTGAGGGTGGCTTTGCTATCTCGAATTCGCACCGTGGTTGCAGTTGTCGTGGGCATGAGCGCTTCACCGCCCTTGTGGACCCCACGCTGGTTGACTGCGCTGTTAAAGGCCCAATATTCATTCATGACCGCCTGTTGTTGCTCCGGAGTGGCCGTACTATCTGCTGTTTCATCGGTATAGATCATCAGTAGGAATCGCATTATTTATTCTCCTATTGCTCACTGGCTAAAACATTAATATTTTGCAAACTATGCAACACTGAGATGTCACTTTCTTGCTGTTCCAAGAAAATTTCATCTCTTGTGTATAAGACGAATGGGAATCTGGCTTTTCGACACCCCCGACTTTTTACGGGTATTTGGCGATTTTTCGACTCGACTATTGACTTTCAGCCTGTGAGTAGGTTATCCTAACCCTGTTATCGGCATCTTATCTTGAATCGGTAAATCGCGGAAATCTTGAATTTCCAACAAACTCGTTTCGAAATCTAATAAGGAGGTCGCTACGGACGATGCAAAACTTGAACGGAATCTATCGACTTTTGCCTGGCAGCAGTAAAGCCGCGCTTTTTGCTGACTTGTGTTCGTGCGACCTCACGCGTTTTGTGCTTAACGATAGTTTTGGATAAGCGCAAATCCACCTTCTACGGTTGGTTTGAGGCCACGAACTTAACGCAAGTTCGTGGCCTTTTTGTTCGTAACTTCAGAGCCAATGGGCGGCTCTTTTCTTCGGCGCAGACCTGGTCATATCGCACTGTCAATTCTGGACTGTTAACTTTCAACTTTCGACTTTTCACTGGTTTTGTCTATGGAGCACTTAAAACGCTTACTTCCCTATCTCAAACCCTATCGACGCGATTTGTTTCTGTTGGCCCTTTGGACCATTGGCGGGATTGCAGTAGGTCTGCTCGGCCCGTATTGGTTTGGCAAGGTGGTGGACGACGGCATTATCAAACGCGATATGGATGCGGTTACCCGCAATTGTCTGTTTCTCATTGGCACAACCTCGATGTTCAGCCTGTTCAATTATTTGCAGGGTGTATGGCAAGGCACGGTGGGAGCCAATGTGGTCCGCGACTTGCGTGACCACCTATATAGGCACTTGCAGCGCCTGCCTTTTAGCTGGTACACCACCATGCCGACTGGCCAGATTATGTCGCGCATGTTGGGCGATCTGGACGCGATCGAGCAATTTGTCACATTTGGCTTTGTGCTAATGCTGCGCGAGGGCATCACTTTAATCACCACGATGATCGTGTGTTTGTGGTTAGACGTGCCGCTGACACTGATGATTCTGGCGCCCATGCCGTTACTGCTGCGTGCCATCGTGCGCTTTCGTAAGCAGATTGACCCCGCCTGGGAAGCGATTCGTGAGCAAATGGGCAAGCTGACCACGGTCGTTCAAGAGAACGTGGCCGGTGTGCGGGTGGTGAAGGCGTTTGCGCGCGAAAGCTTTGCCACGTCCAAATTTAGTAATGAGAATACCCAAAATCTGCAGAAGAATATGACTCGTGCCAAGTTGGAAGCGGGTTACTTCCCGATGGCCGACTTTGTATCAAGCATGTCGTTTGTCATTTTGGTGCTGGTAGGGGCGCTCCGCATGATGGATGGCACGCTGAATCCCGGCATTTTCTTTTCGTTCAACTGGTATATCTGGTCGCTGGTGTGGCCAATGCGCGAACTGGGTTTCTTCACCAATATCATGCGCCAAGCCGCCGCAGCTGCGCCACGCGTGTTTGCGATTGCAGATGCGCCGCTAATGCCGGAGCGGACGACCGATGAGCGACCACCGACCACCGAAGGTGCAAATTGGTCGTCGGTCGTTGGGAGTCGAAGGTCGGAATCTGGCCGTATCGAATTCGACCAAGTCCACTTCGCCTTCCCAGACGACCCGAAGACGCCGGTTCTCAATGACGTCTCATTCACGATTGAGCCTGGCCAGACGGTAGCGGTGTTGGGCGGCACAGGCAGTGGCAAGTCGTCAATTATCAATTTAGTGCCGCGCTTCTACGATGTAACAGCTGGGCGAGTATTGGTCGATGGGGTCGATGTGCGCGATTTTTCATTGCAGGATTTGCGCCGCAAGATCAGCATTGTGCCGCAGGAGACCTTCCTATTCAGCGCAACCTTGCGCGAGAACATTGCCTTTGGACGATCAGACGCAACCCTCGATGACGTAACCAATGCAGCCAAGGTCGCGCAGGTGCATGAGTTCGCCGCGTCGCTGCCCAAGGCCTATGAAACTAAAGTTGGTGAGCGTGGCGTGGGTTTGAGCGGCGGGCAAAAGCAGCGAGTGGCTTTGGCTCGCGCGGTGCTGATGAATCCGGAGATCATGATCCTGGATGAAGCAACATCCGCCGTAGATACCTCGACCGAGGTGCTGATTCAAGATGCCATGTCCAACATCCTGCACGGCCGCACCTCACTCGTCGTGGCTCAGCGCTTAAGCACTATTCGGCATGCTGACAAGATCATCGTGCTCAAAGATGGCAAGGTCGTCGAAGAGGGCACGCACCAGCAGTTGTATGAGCACGGTGGCGAATACCGAACACTCTATGACTTGCAGTTCAAAGATCAGGAAAAGCACGACGCCGTGGCTGACGAAGTACTGTTGGACCGCGAACCTGAAAAGGTCACGGCTTAAACAGAAGCAGAGGTCGAAGGGAGTTAACCTACCGAATGTTGGCCACCTTCGGCCTCCATTCCGGGCGCTACGCGGTTGGTTTTCTTCATTCTCAATTCTGAATTCTTAATTTTCTAAAAAGACCATGTCTGATATTCAAGAAGATTTTGTCGAAGAGCTCGACAATGAGGCCGAAGAACGGCCTTTCAACTACCAATACTTTCGGCGTTTGCTGAGTTATCTCAAGCCCTATACGCGTGAGTTGGCGCTGGTGATGGGCTTCATTTTGTTGGGCACCATCTCGGCCCTGTTGGAACCGCTGGTTGTGGCCTGGATCGTCGATTACGGCGTGATGCAAAAGAATGTGGCCACCGTGTTTGGCCTAATCGGTCTGCTGGTGGTATTTCGGCTACTCGGCTACGCCGCTGGTTATATGCGGGTGATGCGGATCACGCGTGTGTCGCAGCAAGTGTTGTTTGACATGCGCAAGCAGTTGTTCGAGCATATCCAGCTGTTGTCGCTGCGCTTTTACGATGGCCGCCCGGTTGGCAAGATCATTTCACGTATCACCAGTGATGTCGGCACGATTAACGAGATGCTCAACGGCGGCGTGGCCACATTTTTGTTGGAAGGCTTCTCGTTGCTGGGGATTGTCGTCATCATGTTGATTATCGATTGGCGGTTGGCGCTGGTCGCGTTCTGTGTTACCCCAACGTTCTACTTTCTGTTTGGCCGGTTGCGCAATCGCATTGAGAAAACTTGGGTCAATGTGCGTAAAAGTGCCAGTAACCTGAATGCCAACCTAAACGAGAGCGTGAATGGGGTACGTGTCACCCAGTCGTTTGCCCGTGAAGACATCAATAGCCAACGCTTTGCCCGCATCAACCAATGGAACAGAAATATTAACGTGCAAGCAGTGCGGTATGACAACCTGCTGTGGCCACTGGTCGAGTTGATCGGCGTGAGTGGTACCTGCGCATTGATGTGGTTTGGCGCGCGCGAGGTGATCAATGGCACAGTCAGCTTGGGTGTGATTCTGGCATTCATCAACTATTTGTGGCGCTTCTGGGGTCCGGTCAGCGCGCTTAGCCGGGTGTATTCGCAAGTCCTCAGCGCTATGGCCAGCGCCGAGCGCATATTTGAATTTCTCGATGCTGTGCCCGAAATTCAAGATAAGCCGAACGCGCCCGCCTTGCCAAAGATTACCGGGGCGGTGCACTTCGACAACGTGACCTTCACCTACAGTAACGCCGATAAGCCTGCATTGCGCAACGTCTCACTGCGAGTCAAGCCTGGCCAAACGGTGGCGGTGGTCGGCCCTACCGGATCGGGCAAAACTTCGTTGGTGAATCTAATCATGCGTTTCTACGACCCAACTGATGGGAGTGTGCGCATCGATGGACACGACCTGCGGGATGTGACTTTGCCTAGCGTGCGTAGCCAAATTTCGCTGGTGCTGCAAGATCCGTTTATCTTCAGTGGCACGATGGGCGACAACATCCGCTACGGCAAACTGGATGCTACTCAAGACGAGATCGACGCCGCTGCGAAGGCGGTTCATTTGGATGAGTTCATCGACAAGCTGCCAGAGAAGTATGACTATCAGGTGCAGGAACGGGGTGGACGTTTGTCGTTGGGGCAGCGCCAACTCGTGTCGTTTGCACGTGCGCTGCTTGCTGACCCACGCATTCTCATTCTGGACGAGGCCACATCGAGTGTGGACACCCAGACCGAGCGCTTGATTCAACGCGCGCTGAGTGTGCTGCTCAAGGGGCGCACTGCGTTTGTGATCGCGCATCGTCTGAGTACGGTGCGCAACGCCGATCTGATTTTGGTGATGCGGGATGGGCAGATTGCCGAACAGGGCACCCATGCTGAGTTGTTGACTGCCCGTGGGTTGTATTACAAGCTCGTGCACGCCCACGACACCGCCAGCGAACGCATGACTGAACAGGTTACCCTGCATAAGCCCGAGCCGACAATAACGAATGCAAACTGACGAAGGACGGATGACATCCGCTACACTTCATGTCTATGGATTGGCATGCTTACGATTTCACCCGCAATCACGTTCGACTGCGCTACTGGCGCAAAGGCAACCCAAACGGCGCACCGGTATTGTTATTGCATGGCATCACTGACAGTGGTCGCATGTGGGGCCGCGTGGCCGATGGGTTGGCCGAACAGGGTTTTGCTGTAATTGCGCCTGATCAGCACGGCCACGGTGAGTCAGACGTGCCCGATTACGGCTATGCTTATGACGATTACGCCCAAGATGCAATTGCATTGCTGAGCTATCTGGATAAGTCACCTATCATTGTGATGGGACATTCGTTTGGTGGACTTATCTCGATGTGGCTGGGCGCGCACTATCCGCAGGTCGTGTCTATGCTGGTGTTAGTCGACCCACCGCTGTTCAATTTCACCGGCAGCGATGAAGAATGGCACGACTGGCGGCAAAGCTTCTTCCAATGGTTGCGCGATATGAAACCCAAATCTGCTGCTCAGATCGCGGCAGAGAAGAAGGTCGAATCGCCCAGTTGGAGCGATGACGAGCGCGAGCACTATGCCCAGGCCCGCTTGGCGGCCAGTTTGCGCCTGTCCGAGCGGGGTGGGGTGACATTTTATTCGGACTGGCAAGCACTTTTCGCCCAGTTTCAGTGCCCGACCCTGCTGTTGTACGGCGACAAAGATTTGGGATCGATCATCAACGATGAGACAGCGGACCAAGCGCGCCAACTGCTCCGGTTTGGTCAAATTGTGAAGATTCCCAACACCGGTCATAGCCTGCTGCGCGATGATGCGCCAGCCTTTATTGCGGCGGTGTTGCCGTTTGTAACTGCCGAAACGCCTGTGGGGCTGGGCCAGTCTCCACAAATGTCTTGATCAGATAGGCGCATTGTTCGCTGGTGTGCAGTGAGGTGTCCACCTCAAAGTCATACACGCCGTGCTGGTGCACCAGCGGGAACTGTTTGCGGGCTTGGCCCAGAGTGCGGTCGCCACGCTGCTTCTCGCGCGCTTCGGTGACATCCAATGGGCAGCGCACGCCGATCAGATAAGCGGGTAAATCGGCCATGAGTTGTGCACATTCAGCCGTCCAGCGCCGCTCAACAAAAACGTGATCGGCCAGCACGTTGTTGCCCACCAGCGCTAGCGCCAAAATCGAGTGATGCATGCCAGAGAACAGGCGATGCCCCATCTCGCCTGCGTACGAGGCGTGTCCCAGCACATCATTCCACAGTGGGAAATTCAGATAGCGCTCCGGCAACATGAAGATGAACTTGTCTATGCCGGCGTCAAGATAGGGCGTGCTCATAATTTCCTGCAAGACGCGCAGGATGCTGGTCTTGCCTGAGCTGGTGGTGCCGTTTAGCAGGAGGATCGTCCCTGGGCGACTCGCTTCTTCCTTCATGCTGGCGAGTTTAATGGCAAGATGCACAAATTTACGGGTTGCGACACAGGCAATCTTATGGAAAAGTTAAAAGCGACCGGTTACGCGAGGCCGGTCGCTTTCAATCACACGCAACGTAGACCGTTGCGATCCAATTTTTCAAGATTATTTTCCGTTTACGTCGCTTCTTCGGGCTTTTGGCGTCGGCACCTAGCGGTCAGCTTTCAGCAATCAGCTCTCAGCCTACTGCTTTCAGCCCTCTATCCGCTATCACGCCGCTTGACGCCCAAGCATTTTGACGAAGAAGACATACACCGCGCTGGCTCGATTCGTGGCACCCAATTTGCCGCGCACGTTTTCGACGTGTTCGCTGACAGTTTTGGGGCTGATCGACAGCTTTGAGCCGATTTCTTTATCGGTCAGGCCCTCGGCCACAAGTTGAATCACTTCTGCCTCGCGCATAGTGAGTTTTTGTTGTCTGTGAGTGATACATTCAGACATGGCAGCTCCTTGTGTGTTCTGCAAGGTTGAGCCCAGTTTTGCTGGGCAACAGCGGCGATCTGCATAGTCGCCGTTCGAAAGCGCCTTTGTGTAGGTTATGACCGGAGTCATCGCGTCGCACTCAGCAACATCTCTGGCCTCCTTGAGGAACACCATTCGTCTGGGCCTGGTTGCAATCAAAATCAAAATGATTGCGCGTTAGGTTAAGACCCATGGTAGCCCTCCACAAATTTGCTTGGTAGGTTGAACACTTTTTTGCCGGCTACATATAAACCTCTCTTGTTTAGGGTGGGGAGTATAACGGGTGCTGAGGATAGAAAGCAGAAGGCTAATAGCCGTAAACAGCGGATACTCAGCCCTCAGCCCTCAGCTTTCCGCTTTCCGCTTTGCACTTTCAACTTTCACGCATAAACTCATCACACTATGGCAAGACCCGTAACGTTATTTACCGGACAATGGGCAGATCTGCCCTTTGAGACAATTGTCGAGAAGGCCAAGAGTTTTGGCTATGATGGCGTGGAATTGGCCTGTTGGGGTGACCACTTCGATGTCGAGCAGTGCCTCAGCAGCGACAAGTATGTGCGTAGCCGCTACGACGTGCTCGAAAAGCACGGTATGAAGCTGTTTTCGATCAGCAATCACCTGGTCGGCCAGGCTGTCTGCGACAACATCGATGAGCGCCACAAATCTATTCTGTCGCCCCGTATTTGGGGGGATGGCAAACCTGCTGGGGTCAAAAAACGTGCCGCCGACGAAATCGCCAATACCGCCCGTGCCGCCAAAGCGATGGGGCTAAAAGTTGTCAACGGCTTTACCGGCAGCAGCATTTGGCACCTGCTGTATTCATTCCCACCGGTCACCCCCGCCATGATCGATGCCGGCTACAAGGATTTTGCGGACCGCTGGAACCCGATCCTAGATGTGTTCAAAGAGTGCGGGGTGAACTTTGCGCTCGAAGTGCACCCGACCGAGATCGCCTTTGACATTGCCAGTGCTGAGCGTGCCGTGGCGGCGTTGAAAGGCCGCAAAGAATTCGGCTTCAACTACGACCCCAGCCACTTTGGTTATCAGGGTGTGGACTACGTGAAATTTATTCGTAAGTTCGCTGACCGGATTTACCATGTCCACATGAAGGACGTGTATTGGAGTAAGCACGGTAAAGAGGTCGGCGTGTTCGGCGGCCACATCAACTTTGGTGATCCGCGCCGGGTGTGGGACTTCCGCAGCGTGGGCCGCGGCCGCATCAATTTCGAAGGGATTATTCGCGCCTTGAACGCGATTAATTATCAAGGCCCGTTGTCGGTCGAATGGGAAGACAGCGGCATGGACCGCGAGCACGGCGCCACCGAGAGCGCCGCCTTCTGCAAGCGCCTCGACTTCAAGCCCAGCGACCTGGCGTTTGACGCGGCGTTTGAGAAGAAGTAGTAGAGCCGCGATATATCGCGGCTTGAGTAGAAAATCGAAAGTGCAAAGTTGAAAGGGTAGAGACGCGCGGTAAGCGTCTCTTTTTGTTGCCTATGCCCAGAACAAAGTGCAGTTGCGTGATTTCGCATCTCCCATTAAGATTTCTCCCGCAACCCAAGCCCGCGCCCAATGTTGTGCGCCCTGCTAAAGGCTTGATTGGCTCGAACAACTGAACACCTCAGTCACCATAACGTGGCTGTGATGCGTGGTAATGCGCATCACAGCCACGTTTTCGTTTTTCAATGTGCTAAAAGCAGAAAACTAATGGCAGATTGGTCTCAGTCAAGTCGTTCGAGCTGCAACTATCGACAACCGAATAGCACAGGAGAAATTTTTACCAAGATGCAAAACCAAGTGAATAGCGGCGATACGGCCTGGGTGCTGATATCGACCGCGCTGGTGCTCATGATGACACCCGCCCTCGCCTTCTTCTACGGCGGCATGGTCCGCAAGAAGAATATCCTCTCGACGCTCAATTTGAGCTTTATTATGATGGGCTTGATCAGCCTGCAATGGGTTCTGGTCGGCTACAGTCTGGCCTTTGGTCAAGGCATCCCCGGCTTGATTGGCGGCCTGAGCCATTTTGGCTTTGCCGGTGTCGGTGCAGAGCCCAATCCCGATTACGCCGCCACGATTCCTCATTCAGCCTTTGCCGCATATCAAATGATGTTTGCGGTGATTACGCCCGCCTTGATTACAGGTGCGTTTGTGGAGCGGGTGCGTTTCAAGGCATTCGTGCTGTTTAGCCTGTTGTGGGCCACACTCGTTTACGATCCGGTCGCCCACTGGGTGTGGGCGGTCGGCGGTTTTATCCGCACCTTGGGTACGCTGGATTTTGCCGGCGGGACTGTCGTGCATATTACAGCGGGTCTGTCCGCGCTGGCCTTTTCGCTGGTCATTCGCAAACGCAAGGGCTTTGGCAATGGCGGCACGTTTGAGCCGCACAATATTCCATTTACTGTGCTCGGCGCAGGTTTGCTGTGGGCCGGTTGGTTTGGCTTTAATGGCGGCAGCGCCTTGGCAGCCAATGGCTTGGCGGTCAGCGCCATTATCAATACCAACACCGCTGCTGCTGCCGCCGGCATAGTCTGGATGCTGCTGGCCTGGCGCGACCACAAACCGAGTGTGTTGGGCATTGTCACTGGCGCGGTCGTGGGGTTGGTGGCGATTACGCCAGCGGCCGGCTACGTCACCCCGCTGGCGTCAATCATTATTGGCGCAGTGGCTGCACCGATCAGTTATTACATGATCAAGTTTCGTCAGATCAAAGGGTTGGATGAATCACTGGATGTGTTCTCTTGCCATGGCATGGGTGGCATCTGGGGCGCGCTAGCGACTGGATTGTTTGCGACCAAAGCCATCAATGCAGCCGGGGCCGATGGTCTATTCTATGGCAACCCCTACCAATTCATCGCCCAGTTGATTGGCGTGGTTGTCGCCGCTGCGTTTGCCTTTGGGATGACGTTTGTGATTGCCAAACTGCTCGATCGGACCGTGGGCCTGGCCGTCTCCCCCAAGGAAGAGGAAGTTGGCCTCGATATCAGCGAACATGGCGAGCGGGCTTACGCCTAACCAAGTGCTTAGTGCCGAGTCCTTAGTGCTTGGTTTACTGAGGACTCAGCACTAAGGACTTAGCACTTAGCACTTCCAAAACTATGAAGAAAATAGAAGCCATCATCCGTGAGGAAAAGCTCAACGACGTGAAGAAAGCGTTGTATGACATCGGCATCGTCGGCATGAATGTATTGGAGATACGCGGGCATGGACGCGAGGGCGGCATTGAGCTGCTGGGGCGTTCTGGCGCTTATCGTATCGACATGCTGCCCAAAATGCAGTTGAATATCGTATTAAGCGATCACAACGTAGATAAAACCGTGCAGACCATTTGCGAAGCCGCCCGCACTGGGGACAAAGGCGATGGTCTGATCTTTGTTTATCCGGTCGACGATGTCATTCGCATTCGCACCGGTGAGCGCGGCATCGACGCCCTGCATTACGACGATGACATTGACGAAAAACGCGCCAAGGCCCACTGATTTCTGGACACGGAAGAACACGGAAAGACACGGATTTCTAAATTAGCCATATCCGTGTCCTTCCGTGTTCTTCCGTGTCCAAAAACGCGCAGTCGATTTTGCCGGTTTGGGTGGGCTGGGCTAAACTGTTCGCGTGAGTTTTATGCAATTATTGCTAAGGAGAATTAAATAATAAAATGGCTGAAGATGTTGGATTTGTCACCATGGCTGGGCCAAAGGCAACCGGCACGGCGCCCGAGATTGGCGTGGGTATGTTGGGTTATGCATTTATGGGCAAAGCCCACAGCAACGGACTTAAAAAGCTCCCCTATATGATGTATCCGCCGGTGGCAATTCCCAAGTTGGTCGCCATCGCCGGGCGTAACAAAGAGGCTGTCACCGAAGCCGCTAATCGCTACGGTTATCAAAAAGCCTACACCAATTGGCAGGACCTGATCGATGACCCAGAGGTGCAGGTGGTCGACAACGTTGGCCCCAACAACATACACCTGGCTCCTAATCTGGCTGCTATCAAAGCAGGTAAGCACTTGATCAGTGAGAAGCCATTGGGTCGCAACGCGGATGAGTGCTACGAGATGTGGCAAGCCGCCAAGAAGGCCAAGATCAAGCACATGGTGGCGTTTAATTATCGATTTGTGCCAGCCATTCGCTTGGTCAAAGATATCTTAGATTCCGGCAAGCTAGGCCGCATTTTTCACTTTCGGGCGACGTATTTACAAGAGTGGATTACTGATCCCGACTTCCCGATGATCTGGCGTTTGAATGCCAAAGAGGCTGGCAGTGGTGCGTTGGGTGACCTCGGCTCGCACATTATTGACATTGCTCGGTTTTTAATCGGCGAACCCAAAAGCCTGATGGCCCGCACTGGGACGTTCATCAAAGAGCGGCCAGGTGCGGGTGGCAAGTTGGAGAAAGTCACCGTCGACGACGCCTTCGAAGCGGTCGTGGAATACAAGAACGGTGCAATGGGCACACTCGAAGCCTCGCGCTTTTGCCCAGGTCGCAAAAACTTTAATACGTTCGAGATCAATGCCGAGAATGGCAGTATTCGATTTAATCTGGAGAACATGAACAATCTGGAAGTGTTCATGAAAGA
>JANMVQ010000189.1:0-2702 GCA_031392845.1 Chloroflexota bacterium | reverse complement strand
CATACCAACGCGAGGCGGTGCCGGATGTCGCGAGGTTGCCACCGGGTGTCGGTGTGGGAGATGACGTCGCTGTTGGGGTTGATGTCGCTGTCGAACCATTGGCAAACGCCTGCACCTCGGTGATGCGGGCGTGCTTGGACGTATTGCCGGCGACATTGACCTTGCCGACGATACGGAAACCCTTGGCCGAGATCGGGTCGCCGGTATAGGTATACATCTGGCCCGATGCTGAGCCAGCATACGGATACGCAGGCGACAATGTCCAGGTGGTGATGGGTGTCCAAGTGACCCCATTGCTGCCCAAGGCCAGTAGGCGCAGATCGGTGGCGAACATGCCATGCCCATCGGCGGTGCTGCCATTGATGAAGGTCACGGTGTTGAGGGTCTGCATCGATGACCAGATCACCCCCGCAGCCTCATACTTGTTTGTACCATCGTCTGCACCATTGTTCAGGTCAACATCAGTGCTGGTATTGCCGTCGTTTAGACCGGGCGCGGCAATGGCCCCACTGCTGATGTTGTCAATATCAGGTCAAACTCAGATAATGACACCTTGCAGCAGCCCACCCGCACTTGCGGATTGTCGTGCTTTAGGCCCATGCGCACCACCGCCGTTGCCGCTGGCCCGGCGGCCATCAGGCGCCGCAAAGCCTCGGTCGCACGATGGGCTACACCCAGGTTGTCTACGTCATGCATAAATGTCGCTGGATGGCACTTGCTGACGTGTGCGCTGGGCTTGATGGGATCGGGCCTTCGCATAGCGCGCATTGTATAGTCAACAAGACACCACACCAATATCGCGCTGGGGTGCATATTTCTAAAGGGGGAAAGGTCGCTTACCAATGACGAGGCCTCTCACTGCGTTCGAGGTGACACGCTTACATACGCGCACTCGCCTAAGTTTGTCAACCTGAGCAACGCGAGGGGCCTCGTTCTTTCTGCCAATTGCTTTGCCGCCAGCCATCTGCATCTCGGAATGACAATTGTTCGGCCTATCCCTTCACCACCGACACCCCGGTAATGGACAATTCGCCATTGGCGAGTTCTTTGGCAAACTCGGGAATAAAGCGTTCCAGGTTCTTGCGGTAGTTTGGCATGGGCCAGAGCTGCTTTAGCTTCTCGCGGGCTTGCTCGTTGCTATGAATCGTGCCGGACTGCTCGATCAGAATCATGGCAATATCGCCCCGGTTTTCGGTGATGGCCATCAGGTAGTCTTCGTTGTCTTGTGCCAACGATCGCTTAAGTTCATCAATCCGATCGCCAAACTCGAATTCGTACAGCGCCTGCGCCATGGGGCCATCTTCGAGCAGGGCTTTGTGCAAGAGCTTTTCTATGCTGCGCTTGGACTGTGACTTGGGTTTCATCACTGACTATGTTTGACACGCTGGCGTGCCAGCCAACGCGCCAGAGATGCCTGGCTTTCGCTCGATGGCTTGCCCAGCAATAGACCTTCAACACTTATATCCTCATCCAACTGAGGCCAGTGAATGCCATAACCTGCGCCACTGATTTGATAATCGTTTCTCTCTTCTGGTGTGCCGTTGGCCAAGTGCGGATACCAGCCAATGGGCACTGAAATGGTTCGCCCATCTTCCAAATCGACGGTCAAGGTATCGTCGGTGACGACAACCGTGAGGGCCTTATCGTTCCTCAACACTGTTGGCATTGACATTGGTTTACTCGCTCAAGCGGACCCTTGTCTGCGCGGCATCGGCACAACAAGCCAGCTCGGACAAACACCAGCACAGGTACCTCGCTATTTGCCGCTCAGAAACTACTACGAGGTCCCTCACGTAACCTGTCACCCCGAGCAACGCGAGGGGCCTCGTTGTTACTGCCCATTTATCTAACCACTACGCTCAGCCAGCTCGTCCCACCATAAACCCATCCGCAGCAACGTATCGCCATGCTCATAGGTGTGTTGGAAGGTCTTGGTAACAATCATCGACAGTGGCTTATTACCCCATAGGGTCACCCGCGGCACACTCCAATCCACCTGCCCAAGTTGATCCAGCAGCACAATCTGTTCCTGCCGAATACGCTGAAATTCAGCCCCAAAATCCGACGGTGGCACTTTTAGCGCATTGGCCCAAGCCGTGTCATCATCCGCCCATGTTTCCTCGACCGGCATACTGCCACCCAGCCATTGCTGCATGGACGGGATCACCTGACAACGCTCGTATTCCATCACATGCCAGACATGCCGAATGGGTGGCCATGTCCCCAAATAATTCGACTTAGGTGGCAGCTGAGTATGGTGCGCCAGTGGAATTTGCGACAGTGCCCATGCAAACCCATCTGCGCTGGCGCGTAATTGGTAGCGGAACCAGGTAATCCAATCCGTCATGTCTGCTCCTTGGCTTAATTATGGCTTCTGCCCCACCTGGGTCAGGTTTTCGATTGACCCCATCTCTTTGTAATCAACAGAATGGCAATTCCACCCACAACCTCAAGCAATCAACATTCGCTTCGTTATGCTCTCTGGTTTTTGCATTTCTGCTCCCGTGAATATGTTTGACTATGCAGAGTATGGCAGAATATTGCGATAGCAAAAGGGACTACTCCTGCACAAAATAATCTGAGTCTATTCGTTTTACTGAATAAGTCGCCACCTCAGTAACACCGACTCCATGATCAATCATCAATTTGGAGAGTTCCTCACCATCGATAAGAATAATCTTGCTCTCGATTGCCGCTGCATA
>JANMVQ010000158.1:0-3355 GCA_031392845.1 Chloroflexota bacterium | reverse complement strand
GCACAAGCTCGATGTTGTCACCTGTGGGTGAAAGCATATACCGCTCATACACATGCTCGGCCAGTTCACCAGTGGGTGGAAGCACCGTCCCTGCGGCCATCATCGCATCCACATAGTCATAGATCATGGGGATGAAGCGATCATCGTTCAAGTCTTTGAACCAGATCGCTCGCCCATGAATCATCAACATCGCGTTGTTGCCGATGGGGCATGGCCCCAGGCAACCGACAAAAGAGAGATGCACTTTGTTGCGCAATTTGTGGTCTTCCCATTCCTGCGCATACAAGTCTTTGCTCACAATGGCGCGACCCTTCTCAGCGTGACCGCAACAGCATCCGCCGTTTTCTTCGGCGCACACAAACAGATTGCCAACCACCTGCGGAATCTTGAATGCTTCACCGCGTGCGGTGATTTTCAGCATGGCCATCAACTACTCTCCTTGAATTTAATCCTATCCCCCTGGTAGGGATATATTGTGAGTATATACCTGCTCGGGGGTTAGCGAATAGGCAAATATGTCTACTTGTTTTAACCACCCCATGTCTGTCCACCATCGCGCGAGCGAAAGATTTCACCCTGATTGCTCAGCGCCAACAGGAGTTGGCCGTTGAGTGGGCTAACTGCGACCGCTAGCAGGGTTTTGCTAAATAGCAAAGGCTGCCATGCCGCATTGGCCGTTCGCCGATACAGACCCTGGCTTGTAGACGCAAAAATTGTCCCCTCGGAACTAAGCGCCAGCCCAGTGACTTGAACGCCACCTAACCCGTCGCTTATCGGCTGCCAGGTATTGCCGCCATCTTCGCTCTTGAACACGCCAGTTTGAGACGTGCCTGCGAGCACAGTTTGTGCGCCACTCGCTGCCAAGGCTGTCACTGCGCCGGACGGCGAAGCGATGGGTTGCCAGGTGGCACCGCCGTCGCCACTGCTGGCAAGCCCCTGTCCCGCGACAAGTGCGTAAACCCGATTCGCATCGTTGGGGCTAGCAGCAAAGGCGTGGATATCTGCGCCCACCATTTGCCCGGCTACGGCTGCCCATGTTTTGCCTGCGTCATCGCTGCGGAAGAACACCCCGTGACCGGCGGCATACATCCGCAATGGATTGGTTGTGGCTGAGCCGAGGCTCATGGCATCTGCGCCTTGCAGGCTGGTGGGCTGCCAGGTTTCACCCTGATCTTTGCTCACCATCAGCCCGCCGTGGTGCCCAAAGAAAACCGTGTTCATGTCTGCACCGCTGAACATTAGTGCATGGAAATCGCGCGTCTGCATTCTGGCGATGGCACGCGGAGCGGATCCGCTGCCCTGATTGGTTATAAGCAACACACCCACGATAACCAGTGCCACAACACCCCCAATGATGGCAAAGGGCAACCATGCGGGGCGACGGGTTGTGCGCTGGCGTTGTTGTTGTGTCTTTCGTCTGTTATTCATAGATTTAGCAAATGGAATAAAAACTGATTTCTTCAAAGCCAATTTCTCACAAGAAAACTACTGCTACTCATTCAGTACACCTCGATTATTTTATAGACTTAATTACTCCATATGTAGATGCTTGGTTCGCGGAGGCGTAGGCATTTTTGCGGGGTGCGTGGATGGCAACTCTCGTCTAACATTCCTCAATTCCGAAAGCATTTGCTAGGTTGAAATGACGCAACAAGGATTAGAAACACCTCGGCTGACAAATATCCCCATGACGGTTCAGCAACGCTGGACAACCTTTGGCAAGGGCCTGCTGTTTGTGGCGGGTTTTGCAACGTTTGTGATTGGACTGTTTGGCCTCATTGGCACCGTGCTGGGCGATGTGATCTATGATGCCAAAGACATTGTGCGTGTCATTGGTGGTATCGCGCTCATTGCCCTTGGCTTGTTCACTTTGCGCATCATCAAGATTCCCGCGCTCCACAGCGACACCCGCGGCGGCATGATGGCGACAGCCTCTAAAAGTGCGAGTGTATTGCAGCCTTATCTCGTCGGGCTTTCGTTTGCTGCGGGTTGGACGCCCTGTATTGGCCCATTTCTTGGCGCAATTCTGTCTATGAGTGTGACCGCTGAAAGCTTGTGGCTACGGTTAGGTCTGCTCACGGCTTACACACTGGGCCTGGGTGTGCCATTTCTACTGTTTGCCTTGCTGGCTGATCGTATGATGCCGTTGTTCAACAGACTCAAGCGCAATATGCGCATCATTGAAATCGTCAGTGGCATGCTACTTATTGGCATTGGCATATTGTTGTTAACCGGGCAAATGGCGCAGTGGAGCAGTGGACTGGCCAGCGCAGCTGCCGCCTCAGGTTTTAGTTTGGAAACACTGGTTTTGGGTAGTGGTCGACTTGGCACGCCGAGTATCTTGATTGCGGCTTTAGCAGGATTTTTATCATTTGCATCGCCGTGCATCTTGCCCTTGGTCCCAGCTTATATTGGCGTAATAGGTGGCTATGCCGTGGGATATGCTCGGCAAGAAATCGAACACCCCAATGCCAGTCTATCGATCACAGGCCAGTGAGGTGTTCAGAAGCGGATTCTGCTGCAATCACTCTAGTGTTACGGCGTCCATTCGAAGCGCCGGGATGAGACCCCTCCGACGTTGTTGATGGAAAGTTCAACACTCTGTGTCGCTTCTTCAATCAACGGCTGGTCGCTTGAATCTTTCACTGGAAAGATCAATGTGCCACTACGATGATGGCCGCCGGGTGGTGCAGCCCACGATGTCGGCATCACTTGTCGGCCTTGGCTTCCGCGGAGCACTGCCATCTTTGCAAGATCATAGTTATCCAGATTGACGGCGTGGGTGTCCATGACGACATCGAAAACAACCCCATCATCAATAATGCCCTTCCAGGTCACGGATAAAGTGATGTCACCTTCATTGCTTGTAACTGTTAATGCCTTGGGTTTCTCTTGTTTCTGCCCAATCGCAATGCTGGTTGCATTAGCTCGAGCAGGTGGTAACGCCGAGAAACTAATGCCATTCGGTCCTGCGCCACTCGTAACGGTGGTGATTACTTTGCTAGTGACGACGTCAAGCACAGCAACGTTGTTGTCGTAGATGTTTGTGATATAGGCCGTCTGACCGGATGGATTAATCACCACACCATGAGCACCTCGACCTGTTTCGACACTGCACACGACGGTAAAGGTTGCTGTATCGATGATTGAAACAGTTGTGCCGGGTTTGTCCGACGCACCCTGGTTGGCGGCAAGAACAAATTCGTTGTCTGGTGTCACAAACACTTGGACTGGCCCAGGTCCGACCTCGACTTTGCCCGTCATCTTGCGAGCAGCTACATCAACCCTCCCGACAGCGTTCTCCGCATTGAGAGAGAAATAGACATACTTTCCATCAGGCGAGAAGCCCACCTGG
>JANMVQ010000133.1:0-7541 GCA_031392845.1 Chloroflexota bacterium | reverse complement strand
GCTTTCCCCCACCAGAAAAATGCACCCCTTGCTATCTTCCGGTGCTACGGGAAATCAGTGCGGGTAGGCCGCCTAGCGTCAGACGGCTTGCTATGCAGCCGCAACCTCAGTCAGGACTTGCTGGGCCATCCGACCCGCAGGCGAATCTGGGTCGCGGTTGACGATTCGTTTGAGCTGCAACTGAGCGCGTGGGTCTCCGCCGCGCGCGAGTTCAACCGCCTCAGCAAAACCTTTCTCGGAATAACTCATATCCCGAGGCACGACCGGATTGTCATACTGGCGCCAATAATACTTAAGGTCGTCAGTTTTCCAGTCGCGGTAAACCTCGTCCCATGAAAAGGGGGTAAGTAGACTCAGGTGCGGCTGCAACATGTGCTCGGCAATCGGGTCACCAATCGCCTGATAGCGATTGTCTAGCGAGACGCGCAATCGATCCTCGGTGTAGTTAGGCAGGGCTTTGTGAATCATCAGCGCCGGGAAGATCAACGTGTCCCCTATTTCATAATGGGTCGTATGCCACGGGACATCCAGCTCTTTATGGAGTTGAGCCTGCTCTTGGGTGTCCACATACAGCCCACCCGCGCCCAGCGAGAAATGATGATCCAGTACCTGCTTAACTTTGTGCGATCCAGGTAGCACGGCCAGCCCACCCAGTTCGATGGGGCAATCTCCAACCGGGGCCCAGCATGTCAGGGTTTCAAAATTGCCTTGAAAATGAACAAAATCCTGATGGATGGGCGTGGTGTGCTCGGTGTATTTGGGGAACCACAACCGGGTAATCTTTTGTGGATGAGGCATCACCGGGCGGCCCATGATTTTTGCCACCATATCCATCACCTCAGGCTCATGCGCCGAGCGATGAAACGCTTCGAGTTTATAAACCTGATGGTAAACGTCGGTATAACCCAGATCGCCCTCGGTGCATTGGGCCGATATTTTGGCGATACCGTCCATCGGATCAGTACCCGGGACAAGCCAACCGCCCTGCTGAATGACCGTGAGCATCTCGCGACGCAACGCCTGCAGCTTATCGGGGTTTTGTAAACGTTTGAAGAAGAGATAACCCTCCTCCGCTATACGTCGTCTGAGTTCTTCCGGGTCGTTCATGGCGTCGTTAGAGACGCGTAGTTCTTTCAGTTGCTCTGTCATAGACACATCCTTACGTAAGCTCGACTGTGGCTTCTTGGCAAGATCAGCATCCAACAGGGACCGATCTACAGGTCAAAGAAGATTTCCAATCGTGCGCCCGAACGGCAAGTTTGTCAACTTGCCCGGCTATGGCAGGCACATACCCTCCGTTCGATTATCAAACCGGCAACGCTGCCCAGTTTGTTCGAAGCGCAGACCACAAGGGGGTGGACGCCGTATTCGATGCCATAGGCGCGCATTCTGCCTGGCAGGGCTATCAAATTCTGCGGCCAGACGGAGTGCTCGTATCGTTTGGAGTGACGGCCTCGGTGCACGATGGCAAAGCGAATGACCTGTCTGGATTGCTGGGTTTTGTGTTGCCATTTTGCCGCTCAGCGATGCCGCCCGGGCGAACGAAATGCTCGAAAAAGGCGACGTGCAAGGCAAGTTAGTGTTGCAATGCGCAGCCACAATCTGATCGACCATTTTCAAAATTGACCCAGCGCATCCCGGACATGTCAAAGTGTCCGGGATGCGCTGGGTTGCAGCGCGGGCGCTACGCCGGATTGGCGGGCGGATCGCCAGCGTGCGGTTTGCGGGGGTTGCGCCGACGCCCCCGTTCGCTGAGCGGCGTTCCCCCAGCCAGCTTGTATTCGGGCGAGTTGGCCCCAAATAAGAAGACCACGGCTTGCAGGGTCTGCACAGACATATCATAGACTTCCTTGTCTTCGGACCGCAGTTTGATGCGCGCAGTACTGTCGGCGCTGGCGGTCAGCAGTTGCTGATCTTTTGCTTGCTGCCGTTCGGCGATCTTATCCCGCACGATTTGCAGCGATAAATCACCCATGACCTTCTCCGGGCCAAGTTTCTCCCAGATTTGAATCATCCTGTCCATACGTTCATCCAGATCAGACGGCACCCGACGCGGCATTGTATTTTTGCTCGACATAATCACTCAGCATATAGCTATCTATAAATCAGTCCATTTAACGGGATGAGCGCTGCCTCTCCTATCCTTGGGTCAGCTTGCGCCAAGGCGCAGACCATCCACACGCGGCCCTTGCAGCTGTGAATTTGTCGAAGTCATGTGATCCCCATTCAAAAGAAGAAACAGCAGTCATCCACACGAAACGTTGCAACGTTATTGTGCACTGTAATAGCCGATTTCACCCGACTTTGGCAATCAGCTCTTGGTCGGAATGCCACCCTCCTCTCGGCGGAAATACCATAGATGGTGTTTGAGCCAACCAAGGGCTTACTTGTTTGTGTGGAGTCGTGTCCACCCTAGGGCTGGCTAGATCTAGGCCCTGTGATGCAGCGTGTTGGCGTGGTAATCGCACTTGCATGCGCGTACAAGCGGGATGTACGGCGTTGTAACCCGCTTGCATACGCGTACAAGCGGGATGTACGACGATGTAACCGACTTGCAGCCGGTTGTAAACGGCCCACAGCGGCTTGCAAGCGCGATGTACGGCATCGAAAAGCGCTTGTAAGCCGTTTTTTGTCGCTTGCAGGGGTCTGCTCAAGCGCTTGCATAGGACTTTGGTCCCGCTTACATCGCAGTACAACCCGCTTGCAACCCGATGCAACCCGCTTGTAACGCGATGTAAGTGGCCCACAACACACCGCAACCCACCCGCATTTGACCGCAAGCCAATACACAACCATTGCCACACCGTTGTCATTGTCATTGTAGAGACGCGCGGTAAGCGCGTCTCCGTTGGCAACAATATAACCGCGCGTCTCCGTTGGCAACAACGTAACGGCGGCCATCATCACCGCCTACCGCACGTCGGTTGCGGGTGGAACGCCGCCGTACGCATGTCGGTTGTCCGAGAGTGTAAGCGGAGTGCGCTTAAGACCGCCAGGCGGAATTTTGCCGGGTCGCGTCTATACCGGTCGAGTTTGGACGATATCCAAATCCACCAAGCCTCCGGCCTGATAGTCGGTTAACTTGACTGGCTTAAACGGTTTGAGTGTCTCCACTACGTGTTGATCATCCTCCGCCGTTGGGGTGTAAATAGTCAGAAATTCGTGATCCTGCTGGGCCAACATCAAGAAATCTTTCAGGTATTCAGTCTCCTGCCCGATCAACCCGGCGATTGTGCTCTGCAACTTTTCCAAAGGGCCTTTGTCTTGGTTGTTCTCTTCATGCCAGGCCAGAAATTCGGCACCACTAAACTGAATAATGTTATTGGCGGTCCAGCCTGCCCTGAGCAGCGCTTTTTGCGCTGCGCCCATAGTGGCTGTGTTTGGAAACACTGCCACTGTATAGTCTTTGGGATAAAAAACATCGAATTCTTTATTCGTGTGAAGCTGTTCAATCTTTTCTTTAATATTCATTGGGTAGCCTGAGCGTAACACCTGCTGAGCAAAAGGGGTGTCGGATTTGACCTCAGGTGTGTGTAGGCGAATTCCTCAACGATGGCCTACCGTGTTCCGGATTACCCCTGCACCTAAGGATGTTTTTCATAGGGGGTAGAAAGTGCTTAGTGCTCAGTCCCTCCCATGAACCCACCCACCGCATTGGTGTGCACGCTTGGCGGGAAGCCGCAGATTGCGACGTTTGCTTTGGACGTGTTGTTGGCCCAACACACGCCCATCGACCGGGTGTGTGCGGTGCATCTGGCCGAGAGCGATGCGCGCATCGAACGCAGCCTGGATCATTTGGCGCAACATTTGCACAGCGATTATCCCCAGCCGATTTATTTGGAGCGGGTGCCGGTGCGCGAGTGGCTGCCGCAGCCAGATGGCGGGATCGGGCCAGGTCGGGTCGGGTGATCGCCGCGGTGGAGGATCGCGCCACCTCGGAGGCGATTCGCATGACGCTGCACCCATTGTTTAACCGCCTGAAAGCCGAGGGCTGCGCGATTGAGCTGTGCAAGTTGGCGCATGGGCCGACCAACGCTCAGACCGCCATTGCGCTCCATCTTAGTGTCCACACGATGACCAACCACAAACAAATTATTCTGGCCATGTAATTTTAGACTTGCCGCAACCATGTGCATGACTTTTGGGGCAATATCGACTAATATCTGTACTGCACATGTAAATGTGCTCGCATCCACTCACGTTCATTGACTATTTTTTGAAGGACATTGCATATGATTGCTCAAAAGAAGATATTCGCAGTTGCACCGCTCATGATTGTTGTGGCATTGGCAAGTTCATTGAATATTGCCGCCACACCCACGCAAGCGACCGCCCCACTACGTGATGGGACCTATACCGTTAATCAACAGATTGCCCCGGGAACGTATCGCGCCTCTGGCAAGGGCAATGCATGTTATTGGGAGCGCGCCGGGGTCAGCGGTGATGTGCTCGACAACCACTATGGTCTGACCGGTGGCATCGTCACTATTCAAGCGGCAGATGTGACCTTCTCGTCACGCCGATGCGGGCCATGGGTGGCAATTGATCTCAATAACAAGATCGCGCTCGCACCGGAACAGCAAAGCGCTCCCAAGAAGGATGGGTTTTATCTGGTCGGGGTCGATATCGCGCCCGGCGTGTGGCGTTCCACCGGGCAGGGCGGCTCCTGCTATTGGGCACGTCAGAACCTGACCCAAGACCTAATCGACAACGATTTGGGATTTGCTGGGGGTGCGGTGACGATTCAACCAGGCGATGTCGAGTTCTACACCCGTGGCTGTGGCAATTGGGTGATGCTGGACACCAACAACAAGCCGGCTTTGCCACTGACGCAACAGCTCGCCCCCAAACGCGATGGCACCTATATCGTTGGTCTGAGCATCGCTCCGGGCCGCTGGCGCTCCAACGGACAGGGCAACCGCTGCTATTGGGAGAAGTCGAGCGTGACGAATGAGATCATCGACAATCATCTTGGCCCAGCCAGCGTGATCGTCGAGATCGCACCAACCGATTTTCAATTTGAGGCGCACGGGTGTGGGATTTGGGTGCCAGCGGATGGCGTGGGTGCGCCAATCAATAGCGCCGCGGCGGTCGCCCCACCCGCCCAGGGCGGCAGCGCAGCCTGCCCTTCCCCCAGTGTCTGCATTCTGGCCCCGGCCAATGGCACCCGCGTCGCACGCGGCAACATTGTGGTCTTTTCCGGAACAGCTGCCCACCCAGCCTTTGTGCGCTATCAATTCCTGGCAGGCAACGGCTCTGGCTGGGGCCACATCGCCGATTTTAATAAGCCGGTGACGAATGGTGATTTGATGGAGCTGCACACCGACACCTTGCCATCGGGAACCTATACGATCCGGATGCAGGTGATCGACAACACCGGCAATGCTCTGCCCCAGAAGGCTGAGATTACGTTGACGATTGAGTAGCGAGTTGAGGAAGTGCCCAGCTCAAAAATAGAATTCGCTTAAATTTCTCCAGAATTACCGCAGCATGCAAGAATTTGCGTGCAATTTTCTTGACAGATTGCTTATACTCTTTGTAACACTATCATCGCTCATGCAACGCTGCTCATCTGACTCAGGATGTGTCCGAAGCGCATCTCATTACAACTCGCGGGGGAAAGGAAGGACTATGCTCACGGCTGCCAACATCGATCCGGCGCATCTGCCGGACGCCAGCACTGTTTCGATCAAAGCTTACGTCGCTGGCATTATGTTTGAAGATCGGTTTGTATTCGCGCAAGAATTAACGCTCAGTCACCGGTTAAAGCTTGTAAGACAATATGATAACGCGCACGATCCGAACGCGATTCAAGTCGTTCATTCGGATATGGGGCAGATTGGCTTTGTGCCACGCCAGATGGCGTCCATGCTGGCCAGTCGCATGGACGCCCATCAAATTGAATTGAACGCGCGCGTTATCGAACTGCAACATGAGCCTGCCACCCAGCAGGTCAAGGTGCAGATCGAATATGACGTGCCGCAACACTGGCTGGCATTCACCTCCGATTCAATGGGCTCAAATCGGACTGCCGGACAGCCGATCTATCATCTTGAGCGACATCCAGCCAATCTTTATCTATTGTTGAATTGCAGCGCCGATCAGCTCCTCAATATACGTGATACGCTGCCCACTAATGGGATCGAGGTGGTGCGTTCGGGCTACAGCACCTGGCCATCCAGCAACGGTGTGCAATATGAGTGGTATATCAAGCTCGAGGGTGTGCCCGATGCTGATCAGCACAAGTTGGCACAGTTGCTCGAAAAACGCTTTGGTGCCATTTCGGACGAACAGCGCCGCAACCAGCTCGACGAACTAACCCGCAACTACAAGCAAGAAGTGACACTGCTAGATACGAAGTTGCGGCAGGCCGAACAGGAGAAGCGCGAGGTTTGGCGTTTGGGCAGCGCCGCCGAGGCCGAGAAGCAGCGCGAGATCGATCAGCTTAAGGACGATCTCACACGGCTGAATGCCGATCATGATCATCTCAAACAGCAGGCCTATACACTGCGCCAGGAGCGCGCCAGCCTGAATCAATCCCTGTTCAGCCGCGACGCGGAAAAAGTCTCGTTTGGCATCGAGGTAGAACGCGCCTTTCTGAATATCGTTGCCGATACGCTCACGCCGCGGCAATCCTTGGAGGTCATTCAGAGTCTGTTTGCTGACCGGATCGTGTTGCTGCCCAGCGCAATTCAGTCAGCCCAGGCATCCGAACACTTTCATCACCGCGCGCAACTGTTTCGGCTGCTCTGGAAACTGGCCAAGGAATATTGGCCACGCCTGATCAACAACCAAGGCGATACCGAGGCGCGCGCCATCTTTGGCGATGATTTTGCCGCCCGCGAATCTGAATCCACCACCACCAACGCCATCGCCCTACGCGCCCGCACGTTTGAGTATCAGGGTCAGCCGCTGGTCATGCTCAAACACCTGCGCATTGGCGTCAAACAGGGGGTGCATGAGACGATCCGAGTGCACTTCGAGTGGCTGGCTACGGAGCGCAAGCTTGTGATTGGACATTGTGGGTCGCATTTGCCGACAGCTGGGTGAGTTTCCATGCTTTGTGGTCGTACTCACCACAATCGTTTTCTAACGTGTGAACCAACTCAAACGCATGAGTTAGGGATGGTTCGCATGTTTGGCAACAAGGAAAAGAAAAAAGAACGTTTGGCGCAGATTCCCAAGATTATTCAGACGCATCAACCGGTACGGCGCTCATTTATTGCCCAATTGCTGGGCGTGCGTCGATCAACGCTCTCCAAGGACATAAATATGTTGGCAAAGAAGGGTGTGCGGCTGGCCGAAGACGACAAAGGCAGGTTGAGCATGCCGGATTAAGTCAGTTTTGGGAGGATCTTGTCAAACACCCACAAGTGTTTCCATTTTTCACCACAAGTGTGGTTACCCTAACTACAAACACGATAAGCAGACCAAAACGGAGATAGACATGGCAAAGACACGAGGCGAAGCACGCGCGGCCCGGCTGCGGCAAATGGAAGAGAAGTATCGGCTGCGCGCCTACACCGATCAGGAAATGGCCG
>JANMVQ010000216.1:0-2473 GCA_031392845.1 Chloroflexota bacterium | reverse complement strand
TGGAGATGTTGGGTGTGCTCTCACCCGATTTACCGTTGCCTTGGCGCAAGCCACTGGTGCGCAATGTGCGCCGCCTCGAAGTGGGTTGGTGGGACGTGGATCTGGCGTTGGATTGGGTGTAGCGTTAGTGGAAAATCGTCCGGAGCGCTTTGAGCGCTCCGGACGATAGGCGCGCCCCTAAATGCGAACCCTAACGTCACTGCAGCGCCAGAATGACTTCTTCCAGTAGTGAAGCGCCCTCACCTTCATCGATGAGCGCCGCACCCACCACGACAAAACCACACTTCTCCAGCACCCGTCGTGAGCCAAGATTGTGTTTGGCCACGTGGGCGTAAAGCGGGCGCACGGTGTCGATCTGTAAGAATTGCCGTAATGCCTGGGTGGCGATGCCTTTGCCCCAATAGTCACTGCCCAGCCAGTAGCCCACCTCACGCCCAACTTCAGGGTTGACGTAGCTGACAATGTTGCCGACGACTTGACCATCGGCAACAATCGTCCTCACCAGCCCTGTGCTATTGGCCAGGACGTTGGTTGTCCAATGCAGCATGAATGCTTCTTGATCACGCGCTGGGAAAGCTGCCATACGCGTGGCATCCGGGTTCAGCTGTTGCGCATAGAAAATGGGCAAGTCACTCTCGGTGACATCTCGCAAAGTAACGATCGGCATAACCTATTTCTTGCGCTCAATAATGACCACTGGAATGTCGCGCTGCGTGTTGCGCTGATATTCGTCATATTTTGGGAACAACGTCGCCATCAACTTCCACAGACGCGGCTTCTCCTCAGGGTTGGCCATGCGCGCAATGGCTGTAAATTTATCGGCTTTGATCTGCACTTGGATTTCCGGGTTGGCGGTCAGATTTAGATACCAGGCCGGAGCGTCGGCATCACCACCATTGGATGCGACCACGAGATAACGATCCTCATCTTGGCCGTAGTACAGAGCGGTGCGGCGTAGCGTGCCGGATTTGCGGCCCAGCGTGGTCAGTAGCAACGCATTCACACCGTACCATTCATGGCCTTTCTCACCATCACTTTCCAAGTAGTCTTGGATATGCGCAGCCACCCACCCGGTCGGGCTATTGGTAATCTGTTCGTTTGTTGTCATACACGTTAGTTTAATCTCGATACGCTTTCTGATCAGATGCTTTACAAATACTCAGGGTCTTGTGCAGAAATAACAGGCAGGCTGGGTCATTTTGCTGCCTTCTGGGATATCGGCGCGACTTCTAATGAGATCGGCTTTGATCGTTTGAACAACGTCGTGAAATTCAGATTAACGATACCAATACTTCCGAGGATCATCGCTGCGCCGATGATCAAGCGACCATCGACTGCCTCACCCAAAAAGAGCGCGCCCAAGACTAGGCCGACTGCCGGGATGACATACGTGATCATCGACGCACGCGAAGCGCCCAGCGCGGCCAGCAGTGAATAGAAGATGAGATACGCAACAAATGTATTCAACACGCCTAACGCCAGAACCGCCCCCAGCACGCGCGGCGCAAGCTGCGACAAACTTACGGGCATTGCACCGCCAAACAGCGGCAACCCATACGTGATGATGCCAGTGGTGATCGACGCGACAATCATCGCACCCGCCGCCACCACGATTGGCTCCAACCGGTTCTGCATGGCTTTGCGGCTGTAGGTGCCGCCGATGGCATAGCACAAGGATGCACCGACGATGGCCAATTGCCCTAACAGATACAGGGTTGAATTCACGCCGATGCTCGCAACATCTTTACTGCGGCTCGACAACACCACCACGCCGAGAAACCCAATCACCAGACCCGCCAATTTGCGCACAGTGATCCGCTCATCGGCAAAGTTAAAGTGCGCAACCACCAAAGTGAATAGCGCAGCTGTCCCCTGCAACACGCTGGCCAGCCCGCTCTCAATATGGGTCTCGCCCCAGGTAATGAGGGCAAACGGGAACACGGTGTTGACGATGCCAAGAAAGAGCAAATCGATGAGGCTGCGTCGATCCGTTGGGAGGCGCTTGCCACGCGCATACGCCACTACAGTTAAACCTACGGCAGCAATACTCGTGCGGATAAACACCAGTTGGAATGGCGGCAGTTGTTCGACGCCGATGCGGATAAACAGAAACGAAGATCCCCAGATTAGCGCGAGTATCCAGAATGCACCCCAAGCTTGTTTGTTTGTCATGATATCTATTTGCCTTCACGGGCAGTGTTCAACTCAAGCATAAGGCCGCAACTCTATAGGCTGAATGGCCC
Organism: Chloroflexota bacterium; assembly: GCA_031392845.1. Classification (GTDB taxonomy): domain Bacteria; phylum Chloroflexota; class Anaerolineae; order J036; family Brachytrichaceae; genus JANMVQ01. The sequence goes on along the minus strand of JANMVQ010000216.1, from coordinate 230 downwards.
TATTACAAAAGCCATTTTTTAGCGCAATCAAAGGGCCACTCTGATTCCCTTACAGTTTTGCCACGGCCTCGGAAATGACGGATGATGCAGTGTGAAAACAAAAGCTGAAAACCCGCCAAACCGAGGCAGCAGTTATGAATTGTATGACCGATTGTCGGAGCGCATGACCGGATTGATGAGAAGCCAGGTGAGTAACATCAAGCAGCTGACGAATTTGATCTGGTTGGTGA
>JANMVQ010000105.1:0-15156 GCA_031392845.1 Chloroflexota bacterium | reverse complement strand
CGATCCAACAGGATCGCCATCAACACAATGGCGAGACCGGCCTCGAACGCCGCGCCAACCTGCAAACGTTGCAACGTGAGCAGCACCTCGCGACCTAAACCACCTGCGCCGACCATGGCGGCGATCACCACCATGCCGAGCGCCATCATGATGGTTTGGTTTACGCCAGCCAAAATAGTTGGCAACGCCAGCGGCAGCGATACCTTGCGCAACAATTGTGCGCGGGTGGAACCAAATGCCGTCGCCGCTTCAATCGCCGCTGGCTGCACTTCTCGCAGACCTAAGTTGGTTAGACGAATGGCGGGTGGGATGGCGTAGATCACCGTAGAAATAACTGCCGGCACACGTGCGACCCCGAAGAAGATCACTACCGGAATCAAATAGACAAACGCGGGCATCGTTTGCATGGCGTCCAAAATAGGACGTAAAACCCGGTCAAAGCGATTGTTTGACGCGCTGAGAATTCCCAGTGGAATGCCAATCGCCAGCGAGAGCAGCACTGCAAATAGCATGAGCGCCAACGTCTGCATGCTCTGGGTCCATAAGCCAAATACACCAAACGCAAGAATAGTGATTGCGCCAAATAGGGCCAACCGCCAGCCGGACAAAATTTGCCCGAGCAGGGCGAATAACCCCAGCATGACCACCCATGGCACCGCCAGCAACGCGTTCTCCATTCCGCGCACGCCGGTGTCGATGGCGCTGCGCAATGGATCAATCAGATAGACAAACAACGGATGCGACACTCGATTGTTGACGATCCATTCTTGAAAACCATCGACGCGTGGGCGCAACCCCAAATACCAGCTCTCCGGAAATTGTTGGGAGAGCGTGGGTAAAGCCAAGCTGATGGTATAGGCAATGCCGAGCGCGAGTAGTAAGGCGATCAGCCAAGTGCTTCGGCGTATGCGAGTTGCGAGTGGACTAAATGCCGTGTTAGCGATTGTCATCTTTTCATTAAAAAGGCTCTCCCGGCAAAGCCGAGTGAGCCGTTAAAAACAAGCATCCCCCACCGGGGGCCCGTGAGGCCTGAGCGGAGCGCATTCCGATGCGCGCAGTCGAAGGACGCGCTGTTGGACGAAGTTTTGACTTCGATTAAAAACGCGTCCTTCGACTTCAGGCGGCATTGACACTTTGGCTTCGTTGTAATTGTCCAAGCCGCCTTCCGCTCGGGATGCTTGTTATATGTGTGAGAACACTTGTCATATCTTTAAGGACGCTTGTCTTAGACGTTAGTCTTAGTCCGCCACTAACGCCTGAATCACACACCCGCGATCGATCTGACCTATGGTTTGGCCCACGTGTAGCACGGCAATTGGCGCGTCAGTGGTCGATAGCATCGGCAAGAGCGCTTCAAGATGGGTATCGCCAGCCACGCATCTCGAAGCGCTGGAGACAAACCCCGGCGCACACGGCTGCATGATGGCAGCGGCGGTCAGGACTTTGGCGCGCGGAGCATCTTTTACAAAGGCACGCACGTAATCGTCTTTGGGATGCAACACTAATTCTTGCGGCGTGCCTTCCTGCACAAACTGTCCATCGCGCATGATGGCGATCCGGTCACCCAGCTTGAGCGCTTCGGCAAAGTCATGGGTGATAAACACACTCGTTTTGTGCAATTGGTTTTGCAATCGCAGCAATTCGTCTTGCATTTCGCGCCGGATGAGCGGATCCAGCGCGCTAAAGGGTTCATCGAAGAACAGAATCTCTGGGTTGACAGTGAGCGCGCGGGCTAATCCAACCCGTTGTTGCATTCCGCCACTCAACTGACGCGGATATTTGGTTTCCCAACTCTTTAGTCCGACCAGCTCGATCATTTGCATGGCGCGTTCGTGGCGCTGTTTCTTGTCGATGCCGCACACTTCCAAGCCGTATGCCACATTGTCTAACACGCGTCGGTGTGGCAGCAAGCCAAAGTTCTGGAAGACCATGCTGACTTTGTGGCGGCGCAACTCGCGCAGTTGCGTCGCACTCATTTTGCACACATCGTTGCCGTCGAAGAGCACTTCGCCTGCCGTGGGTTCGCTCAGGCGAGATAGACAGCGAATGAGGGTGCTCTTGCCGCTGCCCGACAATCCCATCACCACAAAAGTTTCGCCTGTGTCGACATGAAAAGACACATCCCGCACTGCCACCACATACTCGGGATAGACCTGCCTGTCTGTCCCTGACTGCAAATTGCTTTGTATCGTGGCCAACGCCTTCTCCGGCGCTTTGCCAAAGATTTTCCACAGGTGGCGGCAGAGGAGCTTTTCCATCTTAAGGGTGCTGAGTATGAAGTGCTTAGTGCTGAGTGCTTAGTCCTTAGTTGCGACTTAGCACTAAGCACTAAGCACTTATTTGGCTAACCACTTGCTCCAAACCGCTTCGTTCTTCTCAATCCAGGCTTTGGCGGCGTCAGCAGGGGACTTCTTATTAAGTTCGACGTCGGCAATCATGGCGATTTGATCTGTGTCGGTGTAGCTGAGATTCTTGAGCAAAGCATACGCATCCGGGGCCTGATCCTTGAGCTTGGCATTGGCAATCTTGAACAATACATCCTTTGGATAATCGCAATTCTTTTTGCCTTCGTTCGCCTTGGCGTAGCAGGCGTCAGTGTAATCGGGCAGCTTGACCGAGACGAGTTCGTATTTGTTGTGGATAGAATGCGGCGTCCACAAATAGAACAGCACCGGTTGCTTGCGACTGTAAGCGGCATCGACCGCTGCTAGCACGGCTTGCTCCGAACCAGATTGCACGACTTTAAGATTTAGCCCAAGTGTTTTGATGATTTCGGCGTCATATTGCACCCAGCTTGGATCGCCAGTAAGAAACTGCCCGGCGTCGCCGGTTTCGGCGGTCTTGAATAGCGCAGCGTCCTCTGGCTTTTTGAAACCTTCCCAAGTCGCCAATTCCGGATGTGCATCGACCATGTATTTGGGGATATACCAACTGATTTTGCCAACGACGCCTAGTTCCCCCAGCTTTTCAACTGTATGGTCGCCCTCGACGTATTGTTTCAAGCCTTTCTGGTGTACCTCACCCGAGGGCCACACTTCTAGCACTGCGCTTAGATCGCCTTTGGAGACGGCATCCCATTGCAATGTCTCCTGAATGGAAACAATCTCAACTTTGTAACCTAGCTTTTCTTCCAATAGTTGTTTGGCTACATACACATTGACCGAAGATCCGGTCCATGGGTTTTCGGCCAGCTTGATGACTGGCTTATTCGCAGCCGGTGCAGCCGCTTTGGGTGCTTCGGTTGCCTTTGGAGCTTCAGCAGCTTTGGGCGTATCTTGTGAGGCAGGCGCGGCAGGTGCGGTCTGTCGGCAGGCCGCCAAAGTCAGACCGCCGAGTGCAGCCACGCTCAAAAATGCGCGGCGGGTGATTGGTTTTTGGGTCATCTATTAATTTATCTCCTCTAAGAATTTATAAACGCAGAGACGCAAAGGCGCAGAGTCGCTAAGAAAAGCCCTAAACCTTGCGTCTCTGCGTTGAAATCAAGTATCCGGTGCCATGTTTCCTAACGAAGCCGAAAAACGCCAATTCTTAGTGACAAGTGACATTAGGCTACCTTCGACCGCTATTCCAAAACGCAGGTCATTAACGACGACTATACGCGGTTGTGGCGATTCAGACAACTAATTTCTGAGGGATACTCAACGCTATGTCATCAGCTTTGTCATCCAATTTTATTCGCGCTTATCCCAATGGAGAGCATCTGTCGGCGCACGGTCTGTGGTTAATTTGGCAGGGCCAAGGCGTCGTCATGTCCACCCAAGGTTTGCCCAGCGGCGCGCATGTGTTGCTCGATCTAATCGATGATTCGCGCGTGCTGCATCTGGGTGCGCTCGACACTCAACCCGTGTTTGCGGTGCAGTTGCCCGAAGAAACCCCATTGCCAGCAGGTCATCGTGCGCTCGGCCTGCGCGATTTGCACGGACGATTGAGCGACGAACACTATGCCTTGGCTGGTTATTCCGCCCAACTATTACTCTGGCAGAAACAAGCCAACTTCTGTATGGTGTGTGGGAATCCGCTAGCGCAGATCATTGGGGAATGGGGCAAAAAGTGTGCGTCCTGCAGCTATACCATTTATCCGCCGGTCAGCCCGTGCACCATTACGTTGATCCATGCTGGAGAGCGCATGTTGATGACCCACAAAGACGGTTGGGGCTCACGCTTTGGGCTGGTGGCCGGGTTTGTCGAGCCGGGCGAATCGCTTGAAGAGTGTTTGGTGCGCGAAGTGCGCGAAGAAGTCGGGGTCGAGGTCGGCGAGATCAATTATTTCCGCAGCCAACCCTGGCCTTTCCCGCATCAGGTCATGTGCGGCTACTTCGCCAAATATGTCAGCGGTGAGATTCGTTTGGACCCAAACGAACTCGATGACGCTCGCTGGTTCCACGTCGATGAAATTCTGGCCGGCACGCCTACCATTCCGCCGCCGTTGAGCATCGCCCGCCAACTGATCGATCATTGGGTGCTGGGGTTGCGTGGGCGAACGCCGTGATGCGACTCGGGTTGCTGTATTACCTTGCCCGGAGGTGCTTGCCCGTTAGCGAGTCCTTCGCCTTTAGGAGTTGCTTGGGCGTGCCCTCAAACACAACGGTCCCGCCCTTGCTTCCCGCTTCGGGCCCGATATCAATCACCCAATCGGCATTGCTAATGACATCTTGATTATGCTCGATGACAACGACTGTATTACCCGAGTCAACAAGCCGGTTAAAGATCGTCAGCAAACGCTCAATATCGGACATATGCAGACTGGTGGTGGGTTCGTCCATCACATAGATGCTACCCTTTTTGTGCAGTTCGCTGGCAAGCTTGATGCGCTGGCATTCACCGCCTGAAAGCGTGCTGAGCGGTTGACCGAGCCTTATGTAGCCCAAGCCCACATCGCTCATCGCTTGTAGCTTCGGACGGATATCTTTGTTGTCGAAGAAATCGAGGGCCTGATCCACAGTCATTTCGAGTACATCGCTGATTGAGTTTCCACCCAACTTGTAGGTCAGCACCTCATCCTTGAAACGCCTACCCTCGCAGACTTCGCAAGGGAGTTTGACGCTTTCCAGAAACGTCAGATCGACATACACCACTCCCAAACCTTGGCAGTTTTCGCAGGCACCTTTGGAGTTAAAACTGAATAGCCCTGCATTGACCTTGTTGGCGGTTGCGAAAGCCTTGCGAACATCGTCCATGATGCCAGTATAGGTAGCCGGATTAGAGCGTGTCGAAGTGCCCACGGCGGATTGATCGACGACGATGGCATCGGGATGTGTAGCCAAAAAAGCCCCGTTAATAAGTGAGCTCTTGCCCGACCCAGCAACCCCAGTTACTACTGTGAGGACTCCAATAGGAATATTAACTGTGACATCCTGAAGATTGTTCACGCTGGCATGTTTGATAGGAAGTTGACCGGTCGGCGATCGGAAATTCTCTTTAATCGGCAGTCGACGCGTAAGATACTTTCCGGTCAAGGTATCGGCGTGGAGCAGTTCGGCGAAGCTTCCCTCAAAGACGATCTCTCCGCCGTGCGCGCCGGCATGCGGGCCGACATCCACAATATGGTCACCAATTTTGATTACATCAGGGTCATGCTCCACTACCAAGATAGTGTTGCCTTTGTCGCGCAGTTTTTGCAGCAACTCGTTTAGAAGATGCACGTCGTGGGGATGCAACCCAACGCTGGGTTCATCGAAAATGTAGGCAACATCTACCAAACTACCGTTGAGGTGCTTCACCAGTTTCAGCCGTGCCGATTCACCGCCGGAGAGAGTATCGGTTTCGCGGTCAAGACTGAGATACCCAAGACCGATATCGATGATATTTTGCAACCGAGCAGTCACTGATTTGAGAATGCCGGCTGCAAGTGGATCCTTCTTGACAGTCTTTATAACCGAAATGAGCGCACTGACCTCCATAGACGATAGCTGCGCAATGTTGTACCCGCCAATCTTGCAAGCTAGCGCTGCCTGGCTGAGGCGGGCACCATGACAGAGGAGGCAAGGGCCCATAGCGATGAAAGGCTCAATAGCTTTTTGGGTGCGCTCAGGGCGCGTCCGAAGGTCGATCCGGATGTAGGTATCGATAAACTTATCCAACAGCCCAAAATAGGTGGCATTCATCGTGGTCCCGCCTATTTGTGTTTTGAACTTGCGCTCCTCACCGTGAAGCAGCAGATGCATCTCCTCGGGCGTGTAGTCTCTAAGTTTTTTATCGTTATCGAAAAAACCTGAGGCCGCAAACACATGGCTACCGAACAACGGTACCACGATCGCCCCTTCATTGAGCGACTTGGACATATCCAGCATTTTGTCAATAACCGGGCCGACCTTGTGCCCCAGCCCCTCGCACTCTGGACACCTTCCGACCGGATCGTTGAATGAAAACATAGCCACATGGCCTAAATGAGGCTGGCCGACTCGGGAGAACAGGAGCCTGAGTACGGTTGCAATATCGGTGACCGTGCCCACGGTCGAGCGCGATCCTCCACCCAGGCGCTTCTGGTCTACGACCACCGCCATGCTCAAATTCTCGAGCGCATCGACGTCGGGCTGCGGATAACGCGGCATAAAGCTCCGCAAGAACATACTGAAGTTTTCGCTGAGCAATCGCTGCGATTCGTTAGCAATCGTATCAAAGACGATGGACGATTTGCCGGAACCTGACACCCCGGTAAAGATCGTAATTTTGCGTTTGGGAATGCGGAGCGACACGCTCTTGAGGTTATTCTCGCGGGCGCCGCGGATTTCAATATATTCTTGGAGATTGCGGTTTGTCATGCCTTTCATCGGTCCTCGTAGATTCACCAATTAAACTTGGCGCATAAACCCTCGCGGTCTCCAAGACCGTGAGGGTTGAATGAGTCAACTCTAAATGGGAAATCTATCAGCGCACCGCTTTCTTTATGAGCGCGCTGATCCTTGCCTCTTCGGTGGCAGTCAACTCCTTCAGCGCGAAGGTGACCGGCCACAGGGCGCCTTCGTCGAGGTTCGCCATGTCGCTGAAGCCGAGCGTCGCGTACCTCGTATTGAACTTTTGCGCGCTTTGGAAGAAGCAGACGACCTTGTCGTCCTTGAGGTCATAGAAACTTCCTCAAGTGCGCATCAGGCATCTTGGATGAGTCCGATCAGGTTGCCTTCTGCGTCTCGTACGCTTGCAATCAGTCTGCCGCCACCGACATCGTTGATGTTCTGCTCGGTTTGAGCACCAGCGTCCAGGAGTGTTTGCAAACTATCCTTAATATCGCTGACATGATAGTAGCCAACCGCTCCAGACTTATGGTAATTTGGATCCAATCCGATATCTAGGTCGCCAACCTTGAAGCCGACATAATAGGCACTATCGACATAGGGCTCCACGCCGAGAAGCTTGGTGTATAGCACCTTCGCTCGGTCTAAGTCTTTGACGGGATAGATAATTGTTTTGATACCTGTATTCATGAAAAACTCCTTTTGTGATTGTTAGTGGGTTAAAGCAAGTGCGTGGCAACGCTTTGTTCGGCGCCGCTTTTGGTTGCAGTCGTTCGCAAGCCAGCGACCGCAGCGGGAAGCTGCTTGAGCATCCTCGCCCAGCCGAACTCCGCCCCTTGGATCGCCTGATTGCTCTGCGGCAGGGAGAAGTCGAAGCCAGAGTGCTCGAAAAAGAGGCGCGTGCCGTCGCCATCAAGTTCGAGCCGGTAGGACACCCGCGTATTGATGACTGGTCCACCGACCGACCACGAGAATGCGAGCCGATTGGGCGGTTCGCACTCCAGAACCTCGCAGCGCACGACCAGCCCATCGAAACCAACCTTGGGGTTTGGTGGTACCTGGAACGTGAAGTGGTGGCTGAGGCGCGGCTCGAAGTCGTTGGGATACATCCACTCGGCGAGCGTGGCCCTGTCGGTGAGCGCCTGCCAGACCTGCTCCCGCGGCTGCGGAATCAGAATTTCTCTTCGAATCGTCTTAGTCATTCTTTGCTCCTTTGGATAGCTGATTCTGAAGACGCTGGAGGTGGTCGTCCCAGAACTGCTCGTATTCCGCAATCCAGTCCCGCACCGGGCCGAGCCGTTCGGGGACGAAGTGGTAGCGGCGTTCGCGGCCGTGCCGCTGCTCGGTCACGAGACCGGAATCGAGCAAGACGCGGAGGTGTTGGGAGACTGCCGGGCGGCTCATCTTGAAATGTGCCGCCATAGCGTTAACAGAGCGGTCGGCCTCCGCGAGTAGGTCGAGCATGTGGCGCCGCGCGGAATGGCTGATCGCTCCGAACACATCGGGCTCGCGATTGGGAGTTGCTACCATGCCGCGATTATACGTAAGCAATTGCTTACCTGTCAAGTTGTGGGCAAAGATTCCTCGCACGCTGCGCGGTTCGGACAATGACAATAATTACGTCAATTTCTACCAGCTCCTACCAACTCCTACCAATCATCCGTCTCTTCATCGACTTTGCGGGTAGGAACAGTCGAGCCGGACAGCGGCTTGATGTTCTTCAACTGGCGCTTGAGTTGTTCGGACTTCGAGACCTTCTTCTTGGGCGGTTCTGCTGGTTTGGCGGCGGTCTTATTAGCCAAAGTCGGCGGCGGCTCTTTGAAAACCTCGGCCCACTCTTTGTTTTCTTTGCGGGTCGGGCTGGGTTTGGCATCCGTAAAAATACGCTCGGCCAATTGCGACTTCATCTGCTTGATAAAGTCGGGTGAGGACAGAACCTTGACCCCGCACACCCGCGTAAATTTGGCGACCGCGTTGTCCGAAGTAATCACCAGCATGCCTTGTTTGTCGCGCACCTTGCCCACCAAGTTGCGGATTAGATCATCGGCCTTCTGCCCAGGCATGGCATAAATCACTTTAACCGAATCGTATTGTTGGATATCGTTATAGAGCCGCGTGGTCGTGTCGTGCGGGCTGGGATCAAAGATGACCGTAATTTGTTTGCGCGCCAGCAGCCCAAACGTGCGTAATTGTTTGATCAGTTTGGCCTCGTCATCCGGGTCGGCCAGCGACAAATCCTGCATCTGTCCAATTAAGTTGTGTCCGTCGATCAGCAATGCCATGGGGTGGATGGTAATCGCTAATTTGTCCAGCGCAAAGGTAGGCAATCATCCGGAGCGCTGGGCAAGCGTCAAATTGAACTGGCATTCACATAAGTCTTACGACTACTCTATTGTGAAGCGGGCTAACTCGATGTCGTCGACATTGTCGGTAGTCCGCAGGCGAGGCAAGCCGGGTTGTTGCGCGTCATAGATGCCCGCCACAACATGATAGGTGCCCGCGGGCAGACGATCAGTCAGTCGCAGTCCGTAACTATTTATTGGTTTTTGCAGAATGTCTGGTGTAAAAGGGATATCCAGTTGCCCAAAAACTTGATCGTTGATCGTGAGGGGTCGCACATGAACGTAAATCTTCTCGCCGCCCTTGAGTTGCTCAGGTTTCCCTGCCCACCGCAAGTGAACTTCGATATAGTTCCCCTTTAGATCTGGAATAATTTTGGCATGTGTGACTGTGAACCGTTGATCAAAAGTGGTGTTGCCGGTGACTGGCAGCAACTCATCTGGCGTCATTCGTCCATACACTTGCACGATCCAACGACCCGTGTATTGCTCCTCCATTTGGGTAAATTCTTTGCGCAACGCGTTTTTTGCAATATCGTGCCCGGCCCAGCCCCCATCGAGGACTTGCAGCAGCACACGTCGGACACCCGCTTGCGCTAATTCGCGCACTGTTTGCTCAGCGGCAATGGGATCGCTATAGCGATACGGAATCACGACGATTTGGCTGGGCTTGTCATAGTAATACTCCAGGCTGGGGTCGGGCACGTTCAGCGCGACACGGTATTGTGACTCAGGCAGGTTGCCGTCAAAGCGTTGGGCCATGGCTGCAAGGGCTCGCCAGCTCTGGGTGCTTTGTTCCAAATCGCGATAGTAGCCAAACAACATGGCCACGAGTCCAGTGGCTAAACAAACCCCGCTGGCGATGGAAATCCAGCGCCGCCATGTTGAGGCTTGCAACCCCTGGGTCACGCAGACGCTGACCAAGACAATAAATGGGGGTAACCCAGCAATTAAGTAGCGCGGGGCAAAAATGCTTCGGCCGCGAGACCCGATAAAGATAATGAGAGGTGGTATGCACAGATACAGGAGTAGCCAACACGCGGCCACGCGGGTTTGCCGATTCTTGGCCACTAGGAAGACCAACCCACCCAGAGTGATGGCACCGCTTAGTATGGCGGTCACCTGCATGAGTTTGTCGGCGTGCTCAACCTCATCACCGAGCCAAAACGCTGACAGCATCCAAGACATTGCAAGGCGCAGATCGGGTGAAAATGCTGCGCCTCTATATGTCTGTAGAATATCTCGCGCGACCCACAGCCAGGGCGTATACAGTGCCGTGACTATCACCATCGCAGCCAGCCAGTGTCGGTAATGCTGCCACAGGGTTGCTACAGTCGGTTGCCCATTTTTGGGTGCGGTCGTAATTACAGTTGCCACCATGCGTAGCGCGACATAGATCGCTTGCGCCAGGATTACAAATCCGGCGTAGTAGTGTACATACAACGCCGCGGTGGTGACTAATGTATAGGCAATCGCGCTACGCCAGCGTGGACGGGCCAGCACTTCCAACATCAGACAGCTACTGGCCAGAGTCAATCCCAGACTCATCCCATACATGCGGGCCATTCGGCTGTGCTGAATGGCAAACGGGCTTAGGGCCATCATGGCCAAGGCGATACATCCAGTCAGCTTGCTCAGACCCAATTGTCTGACCAGTCGGTAGACGAGTGGGACGGCCAACATGCCAAGCCATACGCTGGCAAAGCGTATGGCGAATTCGCTGCGCCCCATGATCAGCATGACAGTGCGTTGTAACCAGTAGGCACCTACTGGATGAGGCTCATGCAAGATAAATGTGGAGCTGACGATTTCAAGATAGGGTAATTTCAAAAACGCCCAGCTAAAACCCTCATCACCATTGAGCTCATGCTGCCCCAGCGCCGCAACGCGCAGAATGAAGGCCATGCAGAGTATCACCCAAGGCAGGATTGCTGATCGGTAGGGTTGCAGCCATACCGCGACTTGCCTAATCCATCGAATAGATACGGCCCCTAGTTGTGCTAAGGACGACTGGATCGCACGCTTGTGGATGATAGGGTTCATTGATTAGGAATGCGGGCTTTGGAAGGATTGGTTATGGTCCACTGGGTCTCCACGAGCAAACATCACGTCACGTAATAAGATCAAAAGTGTAGCAGTGCCGGACGATTATGCCCAATCCCCATTTGGGCAACCTGCGTTGATTTGCGGCCGTTGAATGCGACCTAACCGCCTGCTCCTATGTGCTGTCGCGAACAACCAACCATGGCTGTAGCATCAATGAAGGGGGTGCTAGCACGGGATTGCCTTCTCGTTTGGCTTGTAAGGCTTGATTCAACTCACGCACCGCCAATTGACCCAGTTGACACAGATCATGATGCACTGTGGTTAATCCAGGTGAAAAGTAGGCGGATTCTGGCATATTGTCAAAGCCCGTTACCCCCAGATCACCAGGCACTCTTCGACCCAGTCGATGCGCTGCCTTAAGTATGCCAAGCGCCATCTGATCATTACTGGCAAACACGGCGTCCAACGTTGGAAACTGATTCAACAAACGTAACAACCCCACATCGCCACTGGTGCTGCTCCAATCGCCCTCCACAATTTGAGAAGGGGCATGCATTCGTTTGGCAGCAATAAGTGCATCTTGCCAACCCAGCTTACGCTGCTCCGACGACCAAAGTGTTTGGGGTCCAGTGACTAATCCAATATTCTGGTAACCACGTTGAATCAGGTGCTCAGTCGCCATGCGACCGCCCAGTCGATTGTCTACACTCAACACTGATGACTCTTGGAATGGCTCCATGCTCAGAAACACAATCTGCGCGAATGGCATGATCTGTTGATGAAAAGCCCGTTCACGTTCGCCGGTCAGTTCTGGGTAAGCCCAGATTACGCCATCCACATGCTGCGAAATCAAATTACTCGTGACCCGCTCATAATCGTTGGGTTTGTTCGGATCTACAATCTGCAACAACAGATGCCAGCCAAATGCGGTGGCTTCGCGCTCAATGCCTGTGAGTAACTGGGCTGGGCCATACAGTTGGAACCCGCTGGCGACAACACCTAATGTTCGACTGGATTGCGTACTAAGGCTGCGGGCAATGCCATTGGGCCGATATTGCAACTTTCCAATAATGTGTTGCACTTGTGATCGGGTTGAATCGGACACATCTGGGTGATTGTTGATCACCCGCGAGACAGTCTGTACCGACACCCCCGACTGTTCAGCAACATGACGGATGGTGACCCGATTATTTGAATGTGCGCGGTCCGTGCGCGGTGAAGATGGATTGACATCTGACATGATCGTGACTAAACTGTGAACGTTCACGGGATTTTACGCCAAGCTTAGAGAAAGCGTAATTCCCGCTGAGAGACTATACCCGTGATCGCTATTTTTAATAACTCATGAAAGGAGTGAAGTACCCATGAAGACCAACTTCCAAATTCTCGGTTTCGCTATTACTGCCGCTGCAGTTATGGCGGCCTGCGCTCAACCCGCCCCAAGAGCCCCTGCTGCGGCAGCGCCCGCTGCTGCTGTTGAAATCACCATTCGTTGGCGCACTCGCCCTGGTGATGCTGGCGAACAGAAGGTCTACGAAGAAATTAATAAGACCTTGAACGAGAAGCTCAATCCCAAAGGCATCAAAGCCGTTTATGACCCCGGCGTAAACCAGGGTTACTTCGAAAAGCTGCAGACCGAATTGGCTGCCGACAATGCCCCGGACATTTTCTGGGTGGGTGGTGCAAACACCGCCGACTTTGTTGCTACAGGCAAGATTGCCGACTTGAAGCCAATGATTGATGGTGACAAGGACTTCAAACTGGCTGACTTTTACGAAGCACCCATGAAGGAATTGACTCGCGAAGGCAAGATTTATGGTCTGCCGCGCGACATCAGCACCTTGGCTGTGTATTACAACGAAGATATGTTCAAGGCCGCTGGCCTGCAAACACCAAAGGAATTGACTGCCGCAGGCACATGGGATTGGGCCGCTTTGGCCAATGCGGCGACCAAGCTAACCAACGCTGACAAGAAGCAATATGGCGTAACGTGGGGCAACTGGTGGGGTCCCAATGGGTGGTTCATCTACAGCGCGGGTGGCAACTTCTATAACGCGGACAAGACCGGTTGTGGACTGGACACCCCCGCTACAGCCGAAGGTGCCACCGCTGCACTGGCTTTGCTGAAGAATGCGCCCGAAGGCGATGCCGACGGCGAAGCACTCTTCACGGGTGGCCAGGTCGGTATGTTGTGGAGCGGTCGCTGGAGCACTCCCGGCTTTCGCAGCGGCGCCAAGTTCAAGTGGGATGTGGCCGAAATGCCAAAAGGCAAAACCAACAGCACTTGGCTATTCTGGGGCCCGTATCTGATGAGCAACAAAGCCAACGCAAGTGCTGGTTGGGAAGTGCTGAAGGTGTTGACTAGCCCAGAGGTCACTGGCAAAGTAGCCGGACTCGGCGCGAATATTCCTCCGCTCAAGGCCCAGTCAGCAGTAGATGCGTTCTTGGCGAGCGCACCACCGGCCAACGGCCAGGCTTTCTTGGCTGGCGCGAGTTACAAAGACTTAGCAGTCGAAGCACCACTTTGGACAGGTAACTTCGGCAAGTTCAGCGATGCATTTGGCAAAGCTTGGGGCGACATGGTTGCTGGCAAAGTCAAACCAGAAGACCTCGGCAAGACGGCATGCGCCGGCGCTGCGGCCGCGGATGCCTTTAAGAAGTAGATTATCGAGTTAGCAAAGATGGGTTCAATCGGATCATCGTTTAATATCGTATAGCATTGCGGTATTAAACGATGATCCGATTCTAGAACCCACTCAGCAATAATTTGGAAAGCGGACTGTCGATCGCAAATCACAGTCTGCTTTTTGTACAGTTGCTCCCGAGAGCAACACCCCGGTCTACCTAAACTCAGGCTTGCGAGAACCCAATGCGTTAAGGTCTGGTCGGCTTGGAGACACGGTCTATGAATGCCAAACGATTGCGCAATGTTCTGGACGGATACAGCATGCTATTGCCGACGATTGTCGGCGTGATGGTCTTTTTTGCGTTCCCACTCGGCTATTCGCTATATCTAAGTTTTACGAATGCCAAGTTGCTCGCACGGCTGGACGAACCCACCCGGTTTACCAGTCTGGCGAATTACGTTAACGCTATCCAGAACAGTGTTTTTCAGGATGCACTCAAGACGACGTTCTACTTCTCAATCATGGTGCTGATCTTCAGCATCATCCCCGCCTTGTTCCTGGCCATATTGATCAACGAGAAAATCAAAGGCAAGGGCTTCTTCCGCTCAATCTACTTTGTGCCGGTCGTCGCCAGCGTTGTGGGCATTTCACTGGTGTGGAAGTTTCTGCTGAACAAAGATTTTGGCTGGGTCAATCTTGCAATTGAATGGGTGGGCAAGTCGACCGGGTTGGACAAGGCCATTGGGTTAGTTCCCATCTCGTGGTTGGGCAACGCCAAATACGGTCTTACGGCCGTCATCATCGTTTTTGTATGGAAGACCATCGGCTACAACATGGTTATCTTCATGTCTGGGTTGCAGGGGATCAACAAACAGCTATATGAAGCCGCCAGCATTGATGGTGCAAACCGCTGGCAGACGCTGGTCAATATCACAGTGCCGCTGCTTTCACCCACCACCTTCTTTGTCGTTGTCACCACATTGATTTCGTGCTTGCAAGTGTTTGATGTGCCCTATGCGCTTGGGTGGACGCGCGGCAACCAGGCTGGCCCTGCTGATAGCATGCTCACCAATGTGCTGCATTTGTATCGGGAGGCCTTCATTAACAATAGCACTGGTTATGCCTCTGCATTGGCCTGGATTCTGACGATCATCATTTTGATCATTACGGTTGTTCAGTTTCGCGTCTCCAAGCGTTGGGTCAACTACGAGTAGAACTATGGCACAAGCATTCTTACGCAACCCATTTGAGAAAACCCTCGCTTATATTCTGTTGATTGCGCTGGGATTCCTCATGATCTTCCCGTTTATCTGGATGTTTACAGCGTCGCTGAAGCCACACGCAGATATTGTCCAAGTGTTGAATGCGACCCTGCTCCCCAAAGGGCCACCTTCGGAGTGGCTGTGGGGTAAC
>JANMVQ010000088.1:0-15149 GCA_031392845.1 Chloroflexota bacterium | reverse complement strand
ACTTTCCGAACTTTCTAAACTTTCTAAACTTTCTAAACTTTCTGAACTTTCTGAACTTTCTAAACCTTCTGAACTTTCCAAACCCATGTTAGACATTAACTTAATCCGCAAGGAACCTGAGATGGTGCGCGCGATGTTGGTGAACCGCTTCAACGACACCGAGGCGTTGGATGCAATTCTGGCGCTGGATGTACCGCGCCGCGAGATTTTGCTGCAAAGCGAGACATTGCGCGCCACCCGCAACACCGTCAGCAAAGAGATTGGCCGAATGAAGGACAAGACCGAGCAAGACGCCAAGAAGGCGGAGATGCGCGCAGTAGGTGATCAGATCAGCGCATTGGAGGTGGAGCTTAACCGGCTTGAGAGCCAATTGCACGATCTGACTGCTGGCCTGCCAAATATCTTGGACCCGCGGGTACCAGTCGGCCCAGAAGAGGCGTATATTATTCTGCGCACCGAGGGCGAGCAAAAGCAATTTGACTTTGCACCCAAGGAGCATTGGGAGCTGGGACCGGCGCTAAATATTATTGACTTTGAGCGCGGGGTGAAGCTGAGCGGCAGCCGCTTTTATGTGCTAAACGGCTGGGGCTCACGTTTGCAACGCGGCATCATCAACTTTATGCTGGATTTGCGGATGGCCCAGGGCTACGAGGAGCGCTATTTGCCATTCATGGTCAAGGCGCAGACGTTGTTCGCCGCTGGGCAGTTGCCCAAGTTCAAGGACAATCTTTATCATGATGCTGAGGAAGACTACTGGTGGGTGCCAACGGCTGAAGTGCCACTGACCAACTTGCACGGCGATGAGATCTTGAACGGCGATGATCTGCCGTTGCACTATTGCGCCTATACCCCGTGCTTCCGACGCGAGAAAATGAGCGCGGGACGCGACGTGCGCGGCATCAAGCGCGGGCATCAGTTCGACAAAGTCGAAATGTATATGTTCACCAAGCCCGAAGACAGCGAGGCCGCCCATCTGAAGATGCTGGCCGATGCGGAAGAAACGCTCAAGCAACTGGGGCTGACTTATCGGGTGAAACTGCTCTCAACTGGCGACATTGGCATCGCCGCGCGTTTGACGTATGACCTAGAAGTGTGGGCACCTGGTTGCAAAGAATGGCTAGAAGTCAGCTCAATTAGCAACGTCGGTGACTATCAAGCTCGCCGAGCCAACATAAAATTCCGGCGCGAGAAGGGCGGCAAGGCTGAGTTGGTGCATACCCTCAACGGGTCGGGCATGGCCTTGCCGCGCACCATGATCGCTATTTTGGAGAACTACCAGCAGGCCGATGGTAGTATCGTGGTTCCTGAGGTGCTGCGCAAATATGTGGGCACAGAGGTAATTCAAAAAATCAATTGAAAATTCAAAAGGCAAAATTATAAAAACACTAGCGCGCCGCAATTTCTCTTTTTAATTTTGCCTTTTGAATTTTAAATTTCTTCAGTCATATGCTTGACCCTATTATTCTGATCGGCGGTTTTGGCTCGCACTGGACGGATTACCGTGGCATGGGCAAATTGTTGGCCAAGGTCTCTCAGCGGCGGGTGTTTATTGCCAATATCAATCGGTTGTCGTGGGCCGTGGGGGGCATCACGGACTACTCGCTGCTGGTGGAGCGGGCGCACAAAGCAGTAATGCATGCGCTCAAAGAGACGGGCATGCAGCGGGTAATGATCGTCGGGCACAGCGCCGGTGGTTTGGTGGGTCGAGCTTATCTGGGTGATAAGGCCATTTTGCCCAATCGCGAGGCTTACTATGGGCACGAGCGGGTCTCGCACTTGATTACGCTTGGCTCGCCACTGCGTGCGGCCCCACTGGCCAAGCACCCAGGCATGGCACAGGTGACTTGGCTGGAGGAGCACTACCCCGGCGCGTATTACAGGCATGCCGTGCAATACCTGACCGTCAGCGGTAAACGGATCGAAGGCAAGCGCGACGGCACACTGCGCGAGCGCGAGGCGTTTGCCAACTATACGTTTGTCAGCAGCCAGGGTGAACAATGGGGCGATGGGGTGGTGCCAGCCTCGCTCACCCGCTTTGACGACGTACCGCACCTGGAGATCGAAGATCTCGGCCACTCACCCAACTGGGGCCGCTGGTTTGGTAACGATGAGGGCAGCATCCGCCAATGGTGGCATGTCCTATCAGCCGGCGATTTTGCGCCCCTGCATAGTTTTGCGCCTATGAACGCGTGAAATTGTAGAGACGCGAAATTTCGCGTCTCTACAATCTTCGCGTCTCTACAATCTTCGCGTCTCTACAATCTTCGCGTCTCTACAATCTTCGCGTCTCTACAATCTTCGACACACATTTCGTCTTCGTTGCAAAAATATACAAAAACGACGCGCCTTGGTATCTACGACTTTAGGCTGAATACATCTTTAGTCTTAATGCGTTTCTAGGTCTTTGGTCTTACACTCTAGTCCATCAGACCGAGACACAAAATTCACACAACGCAGAACATCAAGGAACAGCCATGAAATTCATCAACACACTCATCGACATCGTTATCACCGTAGTTTGCATCGGTTTCGTCACAGGTTTCGCTTATGTCTTTCACATGAGCAACGCTGCCGCCGACATCAACAACCTGCTCCCTTATTTGAACACCACGCCGCTCAGCGTGTTCGAGATTAAGAGTTTTACGATTGCGATTGTGGGTGTGGCAGTGGGTGTGCAACTGCTCAAGGCCACCTTTGGTCACGATGGAGATCAGGATCGTTTCGCGACGGCGTAAGACTGGTTTGGCCCGATTTGCTCAGATTGGGCGCGATAGAGTTGGCAGGTTCGGAAAGTTGGAAGGTTCAGAAAGTTTATGGGTTTGTGGGTTTGTAGTTTGGTTTGATCGAGAAAAGAGGACAGGAGAATGAAGTCGGGGGCGAGTTTGGCCAAGCTGTTCTAGGCCGAGCGCGCCCCCGATGCTGTTTCCCGAGGTATAGGGGCACACAACTCACTGGATAGTCAACGAATCAACGGATTGGCAGCGCAAGTGGATATCCGTTGATCAGTTGTTTATCCGTTGATTCGCAATTAAGCCGTAATAGAATGCCAATATGCCAACTTCTGCACGGGTGATTGGGTTTGCACTTCACGACGATACGCTGATTGCGATGGTCGAGACAGCAGCGCTCAGTCTCGGTTGTGTCACACAGGCGATCAGCCTTGCCCCCGACACAGTCATTGCGGCGTTGGTGCAATGGCAACCGAGCTTGCTAGTCCTGACCTTGGAGAGGTATCCAAAAGCGGTGTTGCATTGCATCACCGCGGCCAAGACGAATCCGGCCGCCCGCAAAATCCCTCTGCTGGTGATCGACGATGGCAACCCAGCGCCAATTTTGCAGGCGGGGGCCAATGCAGTCGTCACTCGCGCAATATTTCTGGCCGACCCGGCGCTTGCGTTAAAGCAACACGCCCGCCCCGACGAGCGCGCCGAACTCTTGCGGCAGGCCCAATTGCCGTTGCCCGCATTGGCCCACACCGCCATTGAGCAATTCAATGCCGGTGAGTTTTTCGAGCAGCATGAAACGTTTGAGGCGCTCTGGCGGGCCGAGCCCGGCCCCATTCGCCAACTGTATCAAGGCCTTTTGCAGGTGGGCGTAGCCTACTTGCAGATTCAGCGCAAGAACTACGATGGCGCGCGCAAGCTTTTTCTACGCGCCACCCAATACCTGCAAGTGCTGCCCGATGTCTGCCAGGGCGTCGATATAGCTCAGTTCCGCGCTGATGCGCAAGTGGCTCAGGCTGCACTCGAAGCGCTGGGGCCGGGGCAAATCGCCGAGTTTCCAAGCCAGCTGTTCCAATCGATTGTCATGTATCCTTCAAATGCACATTCGCTGAATATTTGAGAAACGCTCCTTCAGCACTGGCGTTCATAATTCATACTTCTGAATTCTTAATTTCCTAAGACCATGACCTATAACTTCACCGAAAAAGTCGCCCTCATCACCGGCAGCGGGCGCGGCATTGGCAAAGCCACTGCGCTACATCTGGCCAGCATGGGTGCCGATATCGTCATCAACTATTTGCGCAAGCAAAGCGCAGCCGAAGAGACGGCTAAAGAGATCGAAGCGCTGGGCCGCAAGGCGCTGGTGGTCAAGGCCGATGTCAGCGACGAGGCCGATTTGGCCCGTCTGTTTGACGAAACCGACAAGACTTTCGGCGGCCTCGATATCCTCATCAACAATGCCGCCTCCGGCTATATCCGTCCGGTCATGGAGCAGAAGGTCAAGGGCTGGGATTGGACGATGAACATCAACGCCCGGGCTGCTTTATTTGCTGCCCAAAAAGCCGCGCCGCTCATGCAGAAACGTGGTGGCGGGTCCATCGTCAATATCAGCAGCATCGGCAGCGGGCGCACCCTGCCCGATTATGTCGTGATCGGCGCATCCAAGGGCGCGCTCGAAGCCGTCACCCGTTATTGCGCAGTCGAGTTCTCACCCATGAATATCGTGGTGAATTGCGTCTCACCGGGGATTATTGCGACGGATGCCATTGAGCATTTCAAGCAGGGCCAGGACATGCTGCGGGTCGCCCGCGAACGCACCCCCGCCGGTCGCATTGTTGAGCCACAAGATGTGGCCGACCTGATCGCTTTCCTATGTAGCCCGCACGCCCGCATGATCCGTGGTCAGGTCATCCTGATCGACGGCGGCTGGAGCGTAGACGTGGGCCGCGAGTGGGCCACTTGATCTTTCATTTCTCATCTTTCATTTCTCATCACACGATCTTGTCTTTTTTAATTTTGCCTTTTTAATTTCTTCATTCTGAATTCTGAATTCTCAATTCCTCCCACGCTCCTCATTTCGACTGAGGTATTGCTACGCCTCTTTCCCTAAAATCACTTGTGCGCATCGTTCATTAAGCGCACAAGAAACATGGTCCATACATTCACATGCCCCCGCTGCAGCGCACCGCTGGAATACAACAACGATACGCAGGATAGTCTTGCGATTAAATGCGAACATTGCGGCATGAGTAGCGCCGTGCCGGAGGAATTTCAGGCCCATGCCAAGCCAAAGCTCAAACACGCCAGCCATGGCATTTCGCCCACCCAGCTCGTTGAGATTCAGGCGATGCTGCAAAACGACAACAAGATTGCAGCTATCAAAATTGTACGGCAGGCTACCGGTCTGGGTTTGAAAGAAGCCAAAGACTTTGTCGAGGCGCTGGATGATGACGACACCGACACGATGAACGCGATCCTTGAACAGATTACGCATTTGTCCAATGTGTCCAGTTCAACAAGTGTAAACGGCCAGGCGTTCAGTAGCGTGTCAATTAACACGCGCGTAACTCCACCCCGATCCGGCAACGGGTGCCTCGGCCCACTGGTCATGGTTGTCATAATCGGTATTGTGGTGGGGATTGTGCTTTTGGGTAACGATGTGTTGCCCCAATTGCTCAGCGACCCCCGTCTAAAAGCCTTCAGCACTCGCCTCCCACCTGGCGTCACTAAGCAAATCGAACAGGCCCAAAAAATCGCCGAAAAGGTGACCGGGCCATTTAATGGGTTGACCATGCGCGACGGGTTACTATTGAGTTTGGACGACAAAGCCAACCCCGACATTTTGAGCAAAATATATGACTCCAGCGCGAGTGCAGAGCAACTGGCTTACATCGACACCAACGATCAGCATTTGCGCTGGCGAGTGCCCAGCCAACTGCAAAGCAAGTTTGCTGCCGATGCACGTAGTGTGTATCTCAGCGACAAAACCCGCCTGATCGCCATTGACCGGGTGACTGGTCAGACCCGCTGGGAGACCACCTTGAGCGATGAGATTTCCGGCAGTTGTGAAGATTGTTTGCAACCGGTGGGGTCATTGCTCGTCGCGCTCAGCAATGATGACACTCTGCAGGCTTTTGACACACAGACCGGCAAACGGGTCTGGAACCGTCCCCTCAGCACCGTGCTGCCACGCTTTTGGGCATGGGGCGACAAAATCGTGACGCTAGATCGGCACGAGGATACCCCACAAGTGCCGATGCAGATCACTGTGCTGGATGCGCAGGCAAACGTATTGCAACAGTTTGATTTGCTGTGCAAAACGCCGCAGACCCAAAACAGCGTGGGCGGCGAGGAATCGGCCAACGCGGGTGATGCGGTATTTTTTGATGCAGCTGCCGGCGCGTTCTATGCCTGGTATGGTGGGTTTAGCTCATGCGTGCAGAAATTTGATCTGAGCACGGGGAAGGTGGTCTGGGCAACTGGCTTAGATGCCGACTCACCCAACAACCGCGAGGCCACTTTCCTGTTGGAGCGCGATCAGTTATTCATAGGGGGTGGCAAGCAAGTCTTTGTGCTAAATGGCAAAACAGGTAAAGCCCGCAAGCTAATTTCTGAAACCAAAGACTATGCCGGCCTGCGCGTACTGGCCCACCAAGAAGGGGTGTTGCTGGTGCGCGCCACCAAAACTCGTGGCACGCAACGCTTTGAACTATGGGCGATCCAAGTGACCAATAGCCAGCGCCTGTGGCAACGTGTGTTTGACAAAGCGGGTGGGCCGATGAATCAGCCAAATGTGTCCGAACACACCAGTGGGATTTTCAAGGAAGGCGACGAGGGTGATTTGTGGACATGGCACATTGCACCCGATGGTTTGCGCCTATTGCACTTTGTCACCGCCCCAAAGCTGCAATGGGTGGTGGAGACCGTCAACCTGCAAGATGGGGTCAGCACCGGGCAGAAGACGATTGATCTCTCCCTAAATGGCCTGCTGTATTCGGTACCTGTGGTGATGGGTTGGCGCGGCGACACGGCTTGGGTGCAGCTCTACAACCAGCACTATGCGATCGATACCAGCAAAGCAGCCATCGTATTTGCTACACAATGATTTGCAAATGAGCTGTGAACACTCAGACCCTTTTGAAATTCGAGAATCAGGCGAATTTGCACGAAAAAGATTTGCGCAAATTCGCGTGATTTGCGGGAAAGAATCAGAGACAGTCTGAGTCGTAATAACTAGCTGCTTAAATACTTCGCTAGTTCGAGCATAGGATAAGACACTCGCGCCCCATACGGCCTACGCCCTTTGTCAAAGGTCGCATCGATGCCAATTTTGGTACCGATGCCCTTGCTGTCATTGGCTGGGTCCATCTCATGGCCCTGGGCAAAAGGGACCGTAAAGGTATCGCGGCCCCAATCTACTCGGGTGGTCAGCGCCCACATCAGGTCGCTGGGATCATAAATATTCACATCGCTCTCAACTACCACACACACCCGGAAGTTGGGGTGGGCGGCAAATGCCCCCAGCGCCACATTACGTGGCTCGCCCATGTTGGTCTTCTTAGCCAGTTGCACCACCACTAGAAAGCCATTGGTATAGGGCGGGATATGCACCGCCTTTACGTTCTTGCTGGCGTGGCTGGCAAAGCGCATGAGCAGTGGCTCGCGTGGTAATACATTACCGATATAGATATGTTCGTTCCAACCGGGCACGATGGTCTGGTAGATGGGGTTATCGCGCTGGCCAATCGCAGTCACCTCGAACACGGGCGAGGCCCACGGCTCGCCGTAGTAGCCGTGAAATTCGGCCAACGGGCCTTCCTCGCGCCGCACCCCGGGCAAAATATTGCCCTCAATCACCAGTTCGGCATGCGCCGGAATCGTATCGACATCGACGGTCAGACCACGGGTCACTTCGATCGGGCGGCCTCGAATCGCCCCTGCAATCTGGTTCTCGTCACCTTCGTATTTGCAGCCCGCTGCGATCATGATGGCCGGGTCCAAACCGATTGCGACTGCGATACCCAGCGGCTTGTTGAGCGCTTCTGCGGCAGCATGGGCGCGTTGCACATCGCGCCACTGGTTGATGTTCATGCCAAACGTGCGAGGCCCCAAAATCTCCATACGGTTATAGCCCAGGTTGCCAATGCCGGTATCTGGGTGCTTGCTCACGATCACCCCACCAGTAATAAATTTGCCGCCATCGCCGACCGCATGTTTAGGGATAGGCAGAGTGTTCACGTCAATCTTGTTTAGATCCGTAATAACGTTTTTCTTCCAAGGCGCATTTTCAGTCAACACTGGCTTAATCGCATTGGCAGGTTCCAGCGCAAAGGCCATCTTGGCCGTCACCTGCTCTTTGTTACAGCCCAGCGCCAGGGCCACCCGTTCTTGGTTGGCCACCGCGCTGCTGAACAAGCGCCAACCCGTAAATTCGGTTCGAAGGGTGGGAACGTTCGGAAGGTTATTAAGGTTCGTAAGGTTCTGAACGTTCAGAACCTTCCCAACCTCCCCAACCTCCCCGTCATAGATATGCTCGAATAGCGGCGCGGCGGCGCCGGTGCGCTCAATCGTCGCCCCGACATCGGCGGCTTCATGAATGATGCTGACCGGTTTGCTAATGCGAGAAAGCTGCCCGTGCTGGGTTAAAACATCTAAAAAGGATCGTAAATCGTAAATCTCAGCCATATAAAAACATCTCGTAACTCGTTGCACATATTCTACCTACTAAGACAGCTTATGAATCGTAGGCAAGGCGACTTATGAGCGTCCGGCCCATATTATGAGTGCGGGCTATGCTACTTAACGGGAAACTCCGAGCAAATTTTATTTGCGCTACGCATAAGGAAAATTAGCCGTTATGGATATGACTCGTCTCTTACCGTGCATTGCTCTAAGTTTGGCCGCAGTTGCTTGCGTGCCAACAGATCGATCTGCCCAGTCAATCACTACTGATACCGTTGCGCCTATTGCCACGCTACAGCCAAACCAAATAGTGCTGCCTCCCCAATCAGCTGAACTGGCAACACGCTGCGATAACGCCATACAGGGTAAATCAATACGCATCGATGTCACCGATGATGACAATCGTGTCGCCTTTGTCCACACCGAGCCGAAGTTGATATTGGAAGGTCATCTGCTCAGCCTGACCTATTCTTCGGACGGCTGCCAGGTAGCCGTTGTAACTGAAAAAGCAAATCCGACGAGTCTTGCCAGCGACAATGCGTGGGCGCACAAGACCCTATGGGCGATCGATTTGGCTAATCGAAAAATCATGCTCAAGCAACCACTACTCACAGAGGCGATGCAGCGCGGCGAGGTAGATACAGGTGCAGCTAGCGGGGGACGACCCTATGAAATGATTTTTTCGATTAGTGGAACAAATATCCAATGGTCGCCAGATGACCAAAAGCTGGCATTTGCATCCGCACATGACGGCCCCTCTTCTGATTTGTATGTGTTTGACAGCGCCACAAATCAGTTGCTCCGTCTCACCGATGGCCCAACTCAAATTGGCGATGTGCATTGGTCGCCGGATGGCAAATGGATTTACCACCAGGCGATTAAGAACTTTGGGACAGGCGCAGGCTGGTCTGTCGATTCCGTGTGGGTAGCAGCTGCGGACGGTAGCGCCAACCGCAAGTTGATTGATGAGTCTGAGCAGGGTGTGGTCTTTATCAGTTGGCACACACCCACTGAAATTATTCTGGCCGACTCGACACCGGTTGCCCCAAATGCCATCCGCTTACTGAACATCGAAACCGGCATTCAGACATCCCTGTTTGCTGGTACTTATTACACCGCCCAGCTGGATGCCAAACAAAATCGCCTTCTAGTGAGTGATTGGCCGGTCAATTCGGGCTCGGCCCAAAACACCCCGCGGGTCTATCGGCTGTGGTCGGTACCCTTGAGCGGCGGGGTGCCCACTCAACTAAAACAATCGACTGATGGGCCGATTTCGCCGTAAGCCCTACTTAATCAGCCTGCACACGCGCACAAATACTTGTGGATCAAGCCGCAAAGGGTTGCAACAACCACCAAAAGTGTCGTTTTGACGCTAAAAGCGCATGAAATTGGTTTGACAAAACCGAGAGCTTTTCATAAACTCTCGCCTGCATAACGCTCCATGGCGAGTCGGTGCACGTTTGGCCAACAACTTACTTAGACATACATCGAAGTTTACGCGGGTTTCAGTTTGTTTTCGCTCGATCAGGGTGCGGAGTGTCCCAGCAAAATGCTGTTGGTGTCACTCCGCATTTTTTGTTTTCACGATGGGTTAACTGGGCGTTACCGCCTAGTCAAGACAGAGCAAAAAAATATGAGTATCTGGAGAAATGAATGCAAGATTTAAATTCCTTTGAAACCGTGATGATATGGGCCGTGTTAATCACGTCGTTTGCCGGCCTCGGCTATGCTTTTTTCTTACGAGCGCAGGTGTTGCGCGAGGACAAAGGCACCGATGAGATGCAAAAGGTGTGGCACGCGATTCGGACCGGCGCGCTAGCTTATCTGAGCAAGCAAGCCCGCAGCATTATTCCGCTGATCGGGATTCTGACCGTGGCGTTATTTCTAAGTGTCTACGTAGTGCCACCCAGTGCCGAAGCTATTGAGCATTTCAGCAAACCCAACTTTCTGAGTAGCACCGGCTTTGCCGACAAAAGCACCATCACCTTGGTGGTTGCCATTGGGCGGGCGATTGCTTTTGTGATGGGTGCGCTGTTCTCGCTGACCGTAGGCCAGGTTGGCATGCGTATGGCGGTGGATGCAAACGTACGGGTGGCGGCTGAGGCGCGCAATACGTTTGCAGGTGCGTTGCGCATCGCGTATCGTGCTGGTACGGTGACCGGCATGATGACCGATGGGCTGGGCCTGTTTGGCGGCACGGTCATCTTTATTCTGTTTGGCAAAGCTGCGCCGGATGCGTTGTTGGGCTTCGGCTTTGGTGGCACGCTGCTGGCGCTGTTTATGCGCGTAGGCGGTGGTATTTTCACCAAGGCCGCTGATGTCGGTGCAGACTTGGTCGGCAAAGTCGAGCAATCGCTTGAAGAAGATGACAAGCGCAACGCCGCCGTCATTGCCGATCTGGTGGGCGACAACGTCGGTGATTGCGCCGGTATGGCCGCCGATATCTTCGAAAGCTACGAAGTGACGATTGTGTCTGGCCTGATCCTGGGTCTGGCCCTGGTCGCCATCACCGGCAACTTGCAGTGGATTGTGTTCCCCTTAGTTGTGCGTGGCATCGGCGTGCTCAGCTCAATCATCGGCACCTACCTCGTGCGCGTCACCAGTGACACTGCCCGTGGCGCGATGCAGGCCATCAACCGTGGCTTTTATTCCAGCGCGGCATTCTCGATGGTGCTGTTCGCAATTTTGACCGTGATCTATATGCGTGCCGGCAATGCGGTGGAATGGCGTCCCTTGCTATCCGTCGGTATCGGCGTGGGTCTGGCCATCGTCATCGACAAAGTGACCGAATACTTCACAGATACGCACTTTAAGCCAGTCAAGGACATTGCCAAAGCCACCAGCGGTGGCCCAGCCACAACGATTTTGTCGGGTATAAGCATCGGCAAAGAGAGTGCGGTGTGGAGCACCTTGGTTGTAGCTTCGACGATTCTACTCTCGATCCTGATTTGGGCCGAACCGACCAAAACGCTGGCCGAGCAGGGTGTGTATGTGCTGTATGGGGTGGCCATGACCGGTGTCGGCATGCTGACACTGACCGGCAACAACGTGGCTATGGACAGTTTTGGCCCCATTTGCGATAACGCCAATGGTGTGGCTGAAATGGCGAATGTCACCACCGGAAATGCTCGCCAAACCCTGGCCGACCTGGACGCCGTGGGCAATACCACCAAGGCCATCACCAAGGGCGTCGCCATCGGCAGCGCGGTCATCGCCGCGGTGTCATTGTTTGGTTCATATATCACCGATGTATCCAAAATCGATGCCAAAGCCCTTGCTTTTGGCATTCGTGTCAGTGAACCGCTGGTCTTTGTCGGGTTTTTGATTGGCGGCACCATCCCATGGTTGTTCAGCTCAATCGCGATCAAGGCAGTCGAGCGCGCCGCTGGGCTGATCGTGAATGAAGTCCGGCGCCAGTTCAAAGATCCCAAGATCATGGATTACAGCAAAGAACCGGACTACGCCAGCGTGGTCAATATCAGCACCGAAGCGGCTCAGCGCGAGTTGCTCACACTGTCCATCATCTCCGTCACCGGGCCCATCATTGTGGGTCTGGTACTGGGTGTAGAAGCATTGGGAGGCTTTCTGGCCGGCATCATTCTGAGTGGTCAATTGTTGGCCGTATATATGTCCAACGCCGGTGGCGCGTGGGACAACGCCAAAAAGACAATTGAAGATGAGCCGCGCAGCAAAGAGAACAATACCGGCAAAGGCAGCGAGCGCCACAAGGCAGCCGTGGTGGGTGACACCGTGGGTGACCCACTTAAGGACACGGCTGGCCCAGCCTTAAACCCGATGATCAAAGTGGTCAATCTGGTCTCGGTCATCATCGCCCCCATCATCGTCGCGACCCAGACCGGTATCGTTGCCAAGCTGATTGCGCTGCCCTTTATCGCTGCATTTGTGTGGGCAGTGTGGGCCAGCAAGCGGGATGCGCCAGCGACGCCTAAATGAGACAACGAATAGGGCAACGAATAAACGAATAGGTGTGTGACGAAGAAAAACCCGGCTTCTTTGCGAAGCCGGGTTTGTTTTGCTACGTCTTCCTATTCGATTATTCGTTGATCAATGCGTTGAATTCTTGATCATCGGCAAATAGATCTTTTTATCCAGCACTGGCCCGCTGCCCGACTGGTAGCGTAGGATCGGCTCGCCGACAGCAGCGGCTTCGAATGCGCTGGCGGCGGCCACGGAATATAAGGTGGCAGGCGCGGCGGGGTTGGTCTCAGATTTCCAACTGGCCCCATCCCACCGAATAATGACCCCAGCATTGCCCACCGCCCAGCCCGAGGTAGACGAAGTCATCGCAACGGAATTTAAACCATTGGTGACCGGGCTAGTGTCCAGCTTGGTCCAAGTCGTGCCATTCCAGCGTAGGATCACGCCATTGGCACCCACTGCCCAGCCGTCGGTGCTGGACACCATCGCCACGGCATCGAGCGGGTTGGTTGTTGGCGTAGCCACGCTGCTCCAAGTTGTGCCGTTCCAACGCAAGATCACGCTGCTATTGATGGGCGAGGTGCTGCCACCCACTGCCCAGCCTCCTACATTGGAGGTCATGTAAATGGAGTTCAACGAAATGGTCACTGGCGAGGCGATCGATTTCCAAGCGCTGCCGTCCCAGTTGAGAATCACCCCGCCATCACCGACGGCCCAGGCATTGTTGGCGCTGAGGGCCACAACTGAGCGCATGGTAGCGGCGCTAGGCTTGGTTGTGGTGATCCAGGTACTGCCATTCCAGCGCAGCAAGTCCGTAGTGCCCACGGCCCAGCCATCGTTTGGCGAGAGCATATCTACCCCGATCAAGTTGCCGGTGGTCGGGCTGGGTGTAACTGGCGCACTCCATGCGCTACCATTCCAGCGCAACAAGGTGCCGCTATTGCCTACGGCCCAGCCATCGCTGGCCGAGATCAAATTCACCCCACGCAGGGCCCGGTTCACGGGTGTCGTGGGCTGCATGCCCAGCAATTGCCAGGTGGCATTCGTTGTGACCTTAAAACGAAGGGCATCTTCGCCAGCGGCTAGGATCGTTGTGCTGGAAGGTGCAGCTACGGCATACAACGTTTTGGTGTTGGGGCCAGCGACGGCAGTCCAGGCGGTGCCATCCCACTTGAGAATCGTGCCACTATTGCCGACAGCCCAACCATAGCTAGGCGAGAGCATGCTGATACCGTTCAGAGTGCTGAGCACAGTGTTGTTTACTGGCAGCCAACTGCTGCCATTAAAACGCACTATTGTGCCCTTAGATCCTACGGCCCAGACATCATTGGCCGAAACGACCGATAGCGCGTAGAGCGGTTCGACAACCGGGCTAGCGACTTGGACCCACACGCCCCCGACGAGGCGCAAAATCACGCTGACGGGCTCTAGGGTGCCGGAGAGTGGTCGCCCACCCACGATCCAGCCGTCATTGCCGGAGAGCATACTGATGGCGTTAAACGAGATCGAGGTGTCGGTGATGGGATTACCGGTGAAGTTCCACGTGGTGCCGTTGTAGCGCAGAATATTTGCGCTACCGCCCACGGCGTAGCCCAAGGTGGCCGACACCATGCCTATCGCCCGTAGCGGCGATGCATTGGGTTTGGTCACATTGGTCCAACTGCCACCGGTGAAATGAAGGATGTTGCCTGTGCCCACAGCCCAGGCGTCGCTGGCCGAGATCATGTCAACGCCGGTCAAGTTAGCGCTAATTGGACTCGTGCTGGTGACCCAGCTATTGCCGTTCCACTGGGCGATCTGGCCATCGTTGCCCACAGCCCAGCCCTCGTTGTCGGACAGCATGGAGATGCTGCGTATCGTCATTTGGGCAGGCTTATCTATATTTTGCCAAGTCGAGGTGATCTGTGGCTTGTAATCCAATAGATTTTCGCCGACGGCCTGGATCACATTGTTGGAGATGGCATCGATGGCATAAATGGCCCCAGTCAGCGGGGGAGGAGTGCGTACGGCCCAATTGGTGCCATCCCAACGCAAGATAGAACCACTAAAGCCAACTGCCCAACCATTGGTTTTGGAGAGCATACTGATGCCCAGTAAGCTGTTGGCAGTGGGGCTGCTCTGTTGCGACCAAATGCTGCCATTCCAACGCAGGATGACGCCACCCGCGCCAACTGCCCAAGCATCGACTGGCGAGATGGCCACCACGCCATATAACGATGTGGTGACCGGAACGGTCATCGACATCCAACTGGTGCCATCAAACCGCAGGATGACATTGCCTGAGTCATCCGGCTTGCGGCCGACCGCCCAGCCCGAATCGATGGCGAGCATGTCGATTGCGGTCAGCGAAAGGTTGGTATCCGAAATTGGCGACTGGGTGAAGTTCCAGTTTGTGCCGTTATATTTCAAAATGGTGCCGTTGTCACCTACGGCGTAGCCTAAAGTATTGGAGACCATCGACACTGCGCGCAGAATGTTGGCGCTGGGCTTGACTGCTTCGGTCCAGGCGCTGCCGTTCCAGCCAAAGATTTTGTCGACACCAACGATCCAGCCACTGGTAGCCGAGACCATATCGATGCCGTACAGGTTGCCGCTGCCAAGGGTGGCGGACATGACCCAGCTACTGCCGTTCCAGCGCAGTAGCGCGCCGCTGTTGCCCACTGCCCAGCCATCTGTCTCCGAAGCAAGCGATACCGCTCGCAAAATACTATTGCTTGGGGGCACTTTTATTTGCCAATCCGAGACGACCGTTTCTTCAACGATGTTGGGTGCGATTGGCGCCGAAAGATCAATTTCTTGGGCCTG
>JANMVQ010000082.1:0-29647 GCA_031392845.1 Chloroflexota bacterium | reverse complement strand
GGCTGGGGCATCGTGATTCTGGTGATGTTGTCCTTGCGCCCCAACATCGAGCGCCTCATGAATGGCACCGAGCGGCGTGTGCAAATTCTGAAGAAGAAATCAGCCCAGACATAGTATTTGCATTGCAGTGCTGATATAATTTTGCTTCGCGTATATATTTATTCGATATCGGGCATGTAGCTCAGTTGGTTAGAGTACCGCATTGACATTGCGGGGGTCACAGGTTCGATCCCTGTCATGCCCATCGTTAAACCCCCTCATGAGAAGGGGGTTTTTGCTTTCCCTCATAATGACAACTCTTGTAGGGTGCCTAGTGTTTTTCGTCAGATGATCTGTGCTTTAATTGTGATGAGGCAAGGTGTGCATATGCAACAAGTTACCCGCGAAGATGTGTTTGAATTGATTCAGCGTTTGCCGGACGACAAACTCGTAACGCTGTACGATTTTGGGCGCTACATCTTGCAACTGGATGAAGTGCCGGATTTTCTGCGTGCAACCCCCAGCGAACTGGCAGCGGAAGAGGCTGCATGGGATGAAGCATTTGCCCAAACAGACCCAGCCAAACTCCAAGCTTGGGTTGATAAGGCGATGAATGAGGAGCCGCTAATGGGTATTGATGCGAGTGGCGATGAGTTGAAACCGACGGTGTTGGCCGTTGATTCCTCGAATTCGCAATGAGATCTGAGACACGCCCGACGTTCTGGCGTTGCTATCGCGGGCTACCAGAGGATGTTCGCCGTGAGGTCAGACTTGCATATAGGATGTGGTTAACTGACCCATATCAGCCAAGTTTGCGATTCAAATCCATGTCAGGCAAATCAAATCTTTGGTCGGTTCGAGTAAATAACCGTGGGTATCGGGTTATGGGCGTCCGCGAGAAAGATTTGATGACTTGGTTTTTTGTAGGCAGGCATGATGAGTATTTGAGATCGGTCAAGAATTAGCAGTTGGAACGGAGTCGCAAGTCAGAATCGGCTTTTGTTGACTAAACTGATTGCTTTCGAAGGAATCTGGCTCTCTCAAGAAAAAGAAAAATGCCCCAAACTCCCCATATCGAAAAGCACTTCACGGCGACGGACACGGTCCGAGACATCGTCATCGGCATGTCGGACGGCCTGACTGTGCCGTTTGCGTTGGCCGCCGGCCTATCCGGCGCGGTGGGTTCTAGCAACATTATTCTTACGGCAGGGCTGGCTGAAATCGCGGCTGGTTCGATCGCCATGGGCCTGGGCGGTTATCTGGCGGCTCGGAGCGATGCCGAGCACTACGACAGTGAACGTCTGCGCGAACTGTCTGAAGTGAAGTTTGTACCCGAAAAAGAGTCCGAGGAGGCCACTCAGGTGTTCATGAACTATGGCCTCACCTACGCCCAAAGTAAACCCATTGTCGATGCCCTGCGCGCCAAACCCGAAGCGTGGGTCGACTTCATGATGCGCTTCGAGCTGGGCTTGGAAAAGCCCGAACCCAAACGAGCCCTGATCAGCGCGGTCACGATTGCCGGTGCCTACATCGCAGGTGGGTTTATCCCGTTGGGGCCGTATTTCTTCTTCCCCTCGACCAACACCGCGTTGCTGTTCTCAATCGGCTTCACCCTCAGCGCGCTGGTGGTCTTCGGCTATGTCAAAGGCCGCTTCACCGGCGCGCCACCCGTGCGCAGCGCCCTGCAAACTGCCCTGATTGGTAGCCTAGCCGCTGCGGCCGCCTTCTTTATCGCCCGCGCCATCGGATAATAATAAATCTAAGCTTCTACTGCCCACCACTCAGCAGAGCCATCTCAACGTAACGATCCTTGGCTTGGGTATCTTTGTTCATTGTCTCGCGGTGTTCAGGCGGGGGCAATACTGCCTCAATTCGTAAGCGCCCGCGGGGGATGCCCTTTTTATGCAGATAATCGGCCACCGCCTCGGCCCGCCCACGCGCCACTTGTTCCACATCTTCCTGCGAGATGCTGCCTTTGGGACCAGGCCACGCCGACGAGCCACGGATGCGCAACAGGAGCCCAACCGACTCGCGCATAGTGCGCACTACACACTCGTCCAGGGCTTGTTTGGACATTGGCAGCAAATCGGTGGTGTCGGGCGCAAATTCAAAGCGTGAACATGGCAACACCGCAATTGCGCTGCCCCACGACTCGGGTTGATCCGACTCAGCTGGTCTATCTACCTTATCCGCTGCTAAATCGCTCTGATTCAGCGAGAATGAGTTATTCACCATCGGCTGTGCAATCGGCAGACCGCTTTTTTCAACATCTTGCGCAATGCTCAGCACAAATGAGGGGTTGACCTCGGAGGGGATCAACGGCACCTGTACGCCAGCCTTGTGCCATAAGCGGCGCGCTTCATCCATGCGCCCAGTCAGCAGTCCCACATTTAGCATAGCCTTGCGGTTTTGGTCCAGATTGGCTTGCGCGATGGTCTGAAGCTGCTCACGAAAATCCAGCGTGGCGCTATCGGGGCGGATTCCGGTGTAGTCGGCGTTGCCCCAATCCGCAATCAACTTGGCAGCCTTGTCAAAATCACTGGCTTGGAGCGCCAACGCCGCAAACCAGGCTCGATGAAACTGCATCACATCTGTGGCTCGCCGATTGGTTGTTTCCCGTGCAGTCACAATCACATCGACCACCGCTCGGAAATCGCGCGTGCTGGCTAACAGTGTGCCGCCCGAATCTTGAGCCTGCTGGATGGCCGGTTCGTAGCCGGAGATGGCGTCTGCCTCACCCTTGTTAAACACGTCCAGTGCGTCTTCCATGGTGTCCACATAGATCAGCTTTACGCCTTTCTGCGGATCGATCTGTACGGTCGAAAGAAGGTAATGCACTAAATACTCGTTGGAGTCGCCCTGGGTGGTGACAATACGCTTACCTTTCAGGTCGTTCAGCGTTTTGGCACCGCGGGCCCACAATTGATCAGTCCCCGCGCCTTCGGCATTGATGGCGGTCACCACGCCTTGGTTGTGTAGTGCCACGGTGTCCAATGTAGTCAGCAGGCAATCCATCTGCCCTTTGCGCATCATGTCCGACACTTCGTCTTCGGACAATGCGTAGTCGCTGTTCATGTCATACGGTACCAAGCCCAAGTGAAAATTGTGCGTAGTATCCAGTTTGGCAGTTTGAATCAGCTGGAGTAAGTAATACGATCCGCTGGCAACTGTTCCGCAAACATAGGTGGGCAGACCATCATCGGGGTTGTAGTTTGGGCCAAAAATCGGCTTGATTTGGCGTCCATTTTTCGTCACAATCGATGCTGTCTTTGGGTCAGGTTTGGTCTGTGCTGATGCGGTGTTAGTAGGCTTAGCCCCAAACTGTGATTTACCTTGTCCTGCTTTGTTAATCACTTGGCGGTCAAAGGGTTGTGGCCGGTTTACATAGGTATAAGCTGACCCGATTAGCGCAGTTACGGCAATGACAACAATAACAATGAAGGCGATACGTGTACGATCCATGGTCTAAACAACCTCTATTTCAGATGAAATTAGCGAATTACAACGCCACACACGCAAAACGAAACAATGACTCCATGCCTTCACCGCAGCGCGCTAGAACACGCAACTGCGCTCCCAGCACTTCTTTGGCATGCGAGAGAAACAGCGTTTCGTCATCCTTGTTCTCAGGCAAAATATGTTTAAGCTGCTTGTGAAATTCGCTGACGCTGTTCATGGACTGATCGGCCTGATTCTTGGACTGTACCAACGCAGTTTTGACCTGTGCCAGCAACATACGCTTGCTATTGTCTTTTTCTATAGAGGCCGTCTTGTCTAGAGCGTGGGTGTATGCTTGCAACGATTCAAATAAGGCACGCCGGTTGTTACGGCGTTTCTCCGACACGTCTGGCAAGCTGGTTACCAACTGCGGATTTTTCAAGAAGCTGTCGATCCCTTGCACTACCCGGAATAGGTGCACCACCCAACTGTCCATCTCAATAGCAATATCACCCAGACCGGTGCTGTCACGGCGGCGCGACACTTCGGCAAAGATTTCGCGGTGATAACTGAGTGCCGCGCTCATCATTCGGCGCAATTCAGGTGTGATCAGGCTGTTGGGACCATACTGTTTGTAGAAAACTTGGCTAGTGATCTTCGATAGACTATTGGTATCTTTAATAGTCGTGTAAATAATGACAGCCTCGCCCACCACACCCAGCAGCAACCAGAACCATCCCATCTCTGGATACCAATACAATCGGAACAGGCAACACAACACCATCAACGTCGAAAATGTTAAAAGAATTGCACTTTCGGGACGCATAATGGCATACTTCAAGAGTCGCCTCTTAGAAGAGTTGATGATGTTGTTGACAGCTTCTATGTTTTGCATAATTTTGCACGGACCACTTTCTCATCCCTTATAACGCCTAATCATGACATGAACACGCAGCAGGCGCTTACCTCAAAAGTCGTATTTGAACCTATACGTTAAGCTTATTTTGATAACTAATTCAGCCAACATGCCAAACTCGCTTACTCTTTCGCAAAATGACAATGCCGATGGGTCAACCCGATACCAAAGTCGCATTTTGGCGATCGAGACCTCTTGTGATGAGACTGCTGCCGCTGTCATTGATGACGGTAAATTCATTCGTTCCAATATTGTTGCCTCGCAGATTGACATGCACCAACAATATGGGGGTGTATTTCCGGAGATGGCCTCGCGCGCCCATGTGGAGGCGATTGTGCCGACGGTGCAGCAGGCGATGGCCGTCGCTGGAGCCAGTTGGGAATCGCTGAGTGCAGTGGCGGTGACACGCGGACCGGGGCTGCCAGGATCGTTGGTGGTGGGGGTGAATGCCGCCAAGGGCATTTCTCTGGCGCGTGGTTTGCCCTTAATCGGGGTCAATCATTTGGAAGGGCACATTTACTCTCACTGGCTGACCCAGGATTTGTGGGCACAGTCTGGCGGTCAGCCGCCCTTTCCTTTAATTGCGCTGATTGTGTCGGGTGGGCATACTGAGTTGATTTTGATGCGCGGCCACGGCCAATACGAGTTGGTGGGGCACACTGTCGACGACGCCGCTGGTGAGGCATTCGACAAAGTGGCCCGCTCGTTGGGGCTGGGTTATCCTGGCGGTTCTGCCATCGAAAAGCTGGTTCAGGAAAGCGGCGATCCCCAGCGTTTCAAGTTCTCACGGCCAAAAGTATCGGGCATCATGCGTGGAGATCGCAAAGCCACCAATTACGGTGGGGCTTACGACTTTTCATTCAGCGGCACCAAAACAGCGGTGCTCAACCTGATTCAGGAACAAGGTGGTCGCAAAGATGGCCAATTGTTGCCACAGGTGCCGGTAGCTGATATCGCCGCTGGTTTTCAGGAATCGGTTGTGGAGTGGCTCACCCAAACCACGGCCCGCGCGGTGGAAGCCTTTGGGGCTAAAACAGTGCTAGTAGGCGGAGGGGTGTCGGCCAACAAGGCGCTGCGCGAGCGCATGCACGGGCGTTTGACCGTACCGGTGTCCTTCCCGCCGCTGGCACTATGCACCGACAACGCTGCCATGATCGGGGCAGCCGCCCATTTCGCCTTTGTGCGCGGCTTGCGCGACACTCTGGAGATGGATGTTGCGCCCGATCTAAAACTCGGAAATTGAGAATTGACGCAAAGCGTGAAGAATGCAGGTAACTGCTCAGGCCTATTGAAATCCGCGAATCACGCGAATATTCGCTAATCTTTTTCGCGCTGATTCGCGTGATTCGCGGAAAAGAATCAGAAATGGCCTGAGTAGTAACGAATGCAGAGTGAAGAAAGTGGCGTTTATGTGGCGCCTTTCTTCATTCTGCAATTCTGCATTCTTCATTCTCAATTTCTTAGAGTCCTGCTACGAGCAGCGTCAGCTCAACATAGCGGTCTTGGGATTGCTTGACCACGTCGGTGGTTTCGCGATGATCCTCGGGCGGCAGAGTCCATTCCACCACAAAGCGATCTTTGTTGATGCCTTGGCTCACCAGATAATCCACAATCGATTGCGCGCGGCCACGGGCAGTGGTTTCGACTTGGGCTTGGGTAAAAGTGCCTTTGGGCCCGGGCCACGCCGATGAGCCCTTGACCTTGACGTAGAGGGTAATGTTCTGCTGCAAGACACGCACTGCGCAATCGCGCAATTGTTGTTGCGAGGCTTGCTGAAGTTGCGCGCTATTGGGCACAAACTCGAAGCGCGAGCAGGGCAGGGTGGCAATGACAGTGCTATTGGCTATCGCGTCAGCGGTGGGTGCAGCAGCCGGGTCACTGGCAGTGCCAGCCGGGTTCTGCACCGGCAACTTGGTGCGGCCGAGCGAGAATGTGTTGTTAACGAATTTGCTCACGGCCTCCGGATCGACTTGGACGGATTTGGCCACGTTCTGCACAAACTCCGGATTGATAACGGTTGTTACATCGCTAGTCGGAACCTTGTTGCCAACAGAAGCCCATAGCTTGCGAGCAGTCAGCACACGAGCGACCACGCTAGACACATTGCTAAAAGCGCGTACATTGTCGGCCAAGCTAGCTTCGGCCACACCGCCGAGCAACTTAGTCAAGTCGGCGGCGGCATTTTCTTTGCTGACACCTAGATAGTCGTTGTGGCCCCAGGCGGCAATCTGTTGGGCAGAGGTTGGGAAGTCGGTTTCCCACTGCGCTACTGCCTCGAACCAAGCGTTGTGGAAGAGCTGAATGACGGTGCGCTTTTCCTGCATGGCTTTGCGCGAGATGACGATGCCACCCAGAATTGAGCGGAAGTCTTTGGTGGTCACCAAGGGCTTGCCGCCGCTCTTTTCGGCGGCGAAGATCACCGGTTCCCAGCCGGCCACCACATCTGCCTCATTCTTGTTGAAGACTTCGATGGAAGTGTTCTGATCCTGCTGCGGCAACAATGTCACGTCTTGGGGTGTGAGCTGCACAGTGGACAGCAGGTCGTAGACGAAGTAAGCGCTGGGGCCGTTGGCCTCGAAGGCAATACGCTTGCCGCGTAGTTCGTTCAACGAGTTGATGCCGCGTGCCCAGATCTGATCCGCGCCGGCACTTTCGTTAATAAATGCGGTCAACACGCCTGGGTCTTCCAACGCCATGAGGTCGAACGTGGTCAACAAGCAGTCAAGCTTGCCGCTTTCCAGAGCGTCGGCACGATCTTTAGCGGACACGATGTAATTCTCGTTTAGATAAAACGGTACGATCCCAAGGTGAAAGCCGTTCTTGATATCTAGACCCGACATCTGAATCTGCTGCAATGGGTAGTCAGCAGAGAATGCATATGCGCCGCAGATAATGTTGCCTAGGCCATCATTCTCTTTGTAGTTGGGGCCCCAAATTGGAGCGAGAAAACCGGTAGGTTGGGCAGGTGCATTTGCGGCTGGCGCAGTTGTTGCTTCCACTGGCGCGGCTACTGTGGGTTGATCCGCTGCTTGTCCAGCGACAGCAGTCGCGGTGAGACGCAGTTTGTTAGCTGGCTGACCCGTGGCGGCGGCGGTGGTTGCTGGTGTGGCTAATTGTATCCGTGGCGCGCTGGCGATCTGGCCGGTCTGAATGGCTTGCAGCATGTTTTGAAAGCTGCCATATCGCAATACACCGGCAGCAACAACGGCTGCAATGGCTAACAAAATAAGGACGATAAATAATGCTCGGGTCCGATTCATGTAAAGTTCTCCTTGGTTATATCAATGAATAATTGATGAATAATCGGGTACATATTGCTTGTATGAGTTGCAAGTATTTCTCTAATTGTATGCCAATTTGCACTCTAAATGCGTATTAATCGATTGATATTTATAGATAATTATCCAAATCGTTGAAATATATACCTGAAATTGTATCAGCCAATTGTCATACAAGGCAGAGTATAAGATTTATGACAAATGCATAACAGATCTTTGTTGTAGCCGTCGAGTCGTGCGAATGCGCAAAAAATATCCCAGATGCCGATAAGCACCTGAGATGTATTTGTGAACTACTTTATGGGATCAGTTGTTTTGACGTTGGATCGGAATGGCGAGCGAACGATACATGCTCTCGATCTCGCTGCCGGTTTGGTCGAGGCGATAGAGTTGGTCGCCCATCATGGTGTGGGCTTGCTCGGCAAACTCGCAGTCAAACTGCGGGTTGGGTGCGGCCTGGGTAAGGTGAAAGCGAATGCGTCCAACATTATTGATCGACTGATCAAGCTGGGCATTGGCAGCCAGCATGGTATTACCGACGGCGCTGAGTCTTTGCAAACCTTCAGTTTGAGTGGCAGCCTGTTGGGCGCTGATCATCATCGCATCCAAAAATGCTTGTACGGTGTCGGGCTGAGTTCGGCTATTAGGGTTGTTATCGGCGAAATTTTTGCCTGCAATATTGGCGAAAACAATCCCGGGGCTAGCAATTACGGTGTCCAGCCCACGGGCTACCCGAAAGAAGTTGGCCACCCATTCGTCCATGTCGCCCACAATCTGGGGCATATCGTTTGATTTGCGGCTGAGAATTTCGTCAAAAATCGATTTATGAAATTCAAGGGCAGTGGCTGCTTTGTGCTGCAACTCAGGCAGTTTTAGGGTTTTGAAGTTAAATGTCTCATAGAACAGGCGTGCTGCGATGCGAGAGAGCACTTTGGGGTCGCGCACAGTACTGGCAACCAGCGCCAACACACCGGCAATGCCAAACGTCAGCCACACCCACCACAGGTCGCGTGGTAGAAAGATATCTAGCAGGCTTAGACCAGTCATAACGATTGCAATAGCCGCAATGACTGCACTTTCTAGTCGAAAAATGGCGTAGTGAAAAAGCTCACGACGTGCATTTTGCATAATATTCGAGACGGTTGTCATTGGTGTAATATCTCCCCAATTTCTTAGCGATCAAACTTTGGTTGTATGTATTTCTACGTCTATAGTCGTATTCTACTGGCGAAACTGCATTTTTTATGTAGTTTTATTGGCGTCAATGCCAAAAAACGGGGAAAAAGGGGAAATTAGCGGGACAAAAGGCCGTTATTAGAAATATGTCTGATAATAGTGCGTCTTATAGGTCCTTGCGCTATAACTGAAATGGTCATAAAAACGGCTGCGGAAATGGCTATGGAAATGGCAAATGACAAAATGATGGGAATACTAGAAGAAATCGAATACGAAGTCGTCATTGGTATGGAAACGCACATCGAGCTGGATACTGTCAGCAAGATGTTTTGCAGTTGTTCTGCTAATTTCTTTGGGGTAGAGCCAAATATTAACGTATGCCCGACATGCCTGGGGTTACCTGGCGCGCTGCCAGTGATCAACAAAACAGCGGTCGAGTACGCCATTATGATCGGCTTGGCGCTGAACTGCCAAGTCGCACCGCACACATTTTGGGAACGCAAGAGCTACTGGTATCCCGACTTGCCAAAGGGCTATCAAATTACCCAATATCAATACCCATCAAATTTTGACGGCTATCTGGAAGTGGATGTGCGTGATCTGAGCAGTGGCAACTGGGTAGAAGACAGCTATAAGCACAAAGTCAGAATCCGCCGAGCGCACCTGGAAGAAGATACTGGCAAGTTGGTGCATGCGGGCAAAAGCTCGTTTGTCGATTACAACCGCAGCGGTGTGCCGTTGATCGAGATCGTGACTGAGCCGGATATTCACAGCGCCGACGAGGCCTATGCCTATCTGAGCGCACTGCGCGACATTGTGCGCTACTTGGGCGTCAGCACCGGCGACATGGAGAAGGGTGCCATGCGTTGCGAGCCTAACATGAGTTTGCGCCCCAAGGGCAGTGATGCGTTTGGCACCAAGGTCGAGATCAAAAACTTAAACTCGTTGCGGGCCGTGCGGGATTCGATTGCTTATGAGATCAAGCGCCAGACCAAGTTGCTGAATACAGGTGGCAAAGTCGTCCAAGTCACGATGGGCTGGGATGATGTGCGCGGGGTGACGGTGGTGCAGCGCAAGAAGGAAGACGCGCACGACTATCGCTATTTCCCGGAGCCAGATTTGCCCCCGCTGGACGTTGGTGACGATTGGCTGAACCAAATAAAAGTGCGTGTGCCTGAACTGCCGTTGCACAAACAAGCCCATTACCGAGCTGACTTTGGCCTAAGCGGTTACGATGCAGCGATTCTGACTGGGGACCGCTCGGTGGCCGAGTGGTTTGAACAAGCAGTGGCCACCGCGGGCGCGCCGCGTGCCAAAAAAGTCGCCAACTGGGTGCAGACCGAAGTCTTCCGCTTGATGAACGCTAACGGAGTCGCTAATGCGAATATCAATACGATTCAAATCAAGCCGCAGCAGCTAGGTGACTTAATCGTGCTCGTGGAAACTGGCGCGATCAACAACAACACTGCTCGCGAGGTCTTTGAGGCGATGTTCAAGACTGGCCAAGACGCCAAGACGATAGTTGATACCAAAGGTCTGGGCCAGATTAGCGATACCAGCGCGCTGCAAAAGATTATCGCGGATGTGATTGCGGCCAACGCCGCGCAAGTGCAGCAATATTTGGGCGGCAACGAGAAACTCTTTGGCTTCTTTGTCGGCCAAGCCATGAAGGCGACTAAAGGCAAAGGTAACGCCGGGTTGATCAACCAGATGTTAAAGGAAGCGATCGAGAAGCAGAAGAGTTGAAAGGCGAAAGCAGAAAGTAGAAAGTCATGTCTCATCACTTTCTACTTTCAACTCTGCACTTACAAGTTTTTCATGTGAGGCCAGCACACTCTCAAGCGCTTCTTTGGCGGCCATTTGTTCGGCCAGTTGCTTGCTGCTGCCAATACCTACGGCGGCGACCCGGTCCCCCAGCCAAACTTCGACGCGAAAGCGTTTGGCGTGGTCGGGGCCTTCGGTGCCGGCCAGTTTATAGCGCGGCGTGATGCTCAGTTCGGCTTGGCTCCACTCCTGCAAGCGACTCTTGGCGTCGCGGTCGCGGTTGTCGTTCAGAATCTCGTCAGCAGCAACTTTTAGAAAAGGAATAATAAACGCTTTGGCTGTTTCGACGCCCTGATCGAGATACAGCGCGCCGATAAGTGCTTCGAACGCGTCACCCAAAATATTGGAGCGGTTGCGTCCACCCGTGTCCACTTCGCCTTTGCCCAGCCGCAGGTACTCTGGCATGTTGATCTGGCGGGCAAAGTCAGCCAGCGTGGTCACCCGTACCAATGCCGCTCGGATACTGGTCAAGCGACCTTCGTCCAACTGGGGATATGTTTCAAACAGCCATGAGGCCGACACGAAATCGAGAATGGCATCGCCCAAGAATTCCAGCCGTTCGTTGTCGGCGAAAGCATCATTCTCCGAGTTTTCGTTAGCAAACGACGAATGTGTAAGCGCATGCTGGAGCAGGTCGGGATTGTTGAAAGTTGGAAGCATTACCCATCAAATCTCTTAAAAATAACAACGCTATTATGCCCCCCGAAGCCAAAAGAGTTGTTCATGGCAGCATGCACGGTGTGTTTGCGCGCTTCTTGCGGCACGTAATCTAGATCACAAAGTGGATCTGGCTCGGTCAGGTTTTTGGTGGGGGGCACCACGCCCTGCAAGATGGCATAGATGCACGATGCCGCCTCTAACGCGCCGGTTGCGCCCATCATGTGGCCGGTCATGCTCTTGATGCTGCTGATCGGTATTTTGTAGGCGTGATCGCCAAACACAGTCTTGATGGCCAAGGTTTCGGTGATATCGTTCAGCGGCGTCGCTGTGCCGTGCGCGCTGATGTATTGAATTTCTTCCGGGGTCATGTTGGCCGAGATCAACGCTTTCTTCATGGCTTTGATGGCCCCGGTGCCGCCTTCTGCTGGGGCAATGACATGATGGGCATCGGCGGTTTGGCCAAAGCCCACGATTTCGGCCAGAATATTGGCCCCACGTTGCAGCGCAAATTCCAAGTCTTCCAATACCATCACGCAAGCCCCTTCACCCATCACCAACCCATCGCGCTTTTTGTCAAAGGGTTTGGGCGAGGTGGATGGCACAACATTGTCGTGGCTAAGTGCGCCAATCTGATCGAAACCCACCATCCCCAAATCGCTGACCGTAGCATCTGCCCCACCGGCGATGACAGCCTTGGCCCCACCACGCCGAATGATGTCGGCGGCCTGGCCCAAACAGTCGTTGCTGGTAGCACAGGCCGACGCAGCCGAATAGACCGGGCCTTTGGCTCCCAATTGAATGGACACCATCCCCGCCGCGCCGTTGCTCATGACCATTGGGATGATGAAGGGGTTCACCCGGCGGGCCCCTTGTTGTTGCAGCACGTTATGCTGTGAGAGCATAGTGCTGAATCCGCCCACCGATGAACCGACTACCACACCTACATCATCCGCCAGCTCTGGGGTAATGCATAGGTTTGCGGCTTGCACCGCCTGTTTGGAGGCAGCAATCGCATATAGCTCATACAAATCCGTGCGTCGAACTTCCTTAGCTTCGACGTATAGCAGGGGGTCGAAGCCTTTGACTTCGCAGGCCACCTGCACCGGCATTTTGCTGGCGTCGAAACGTGTGATAGGGGCAACGCCCGTTTTGCTCTCCAAAAGCGCTTGCCAAGTGCTTTCGATGTTCAAGCCAAGCGGGGATACACATCCAATTCCGGTGACGACCACTCGTCGCATGTCTAACACTCCTCTGTGTCTATACTTAATTATCTACCGACCCATTATGCTATTAAAAACACCGAAAGGGGCAAAACGTCACGCCAACGTTTGGGTAAACCGAGTCGGTCTCAAAGACCGCCTCGGTTTGACGGCTAAACGTTTAACGGAATTTGCTGGTACGCACGCGCCAAAGCCCTTTCAGGTCTTCTATGGCAGTCGACACAATTTTGACGCGTGTATCCAGATCTTCGATCCATTCGACTGGGACTTCCCAGACTTGGTAGCGATTTTGCTCAGCGCGCAGCAAAAGCTCGGAATCAAAGAACCAAGCATTGTCGACGATGTGCGGGATCAAGTCATTCACGGCGGTGCGTGAGAGCGCTTTGAAGCCACACTGTGCGTCCGAAAACTGTCGCATCGGGAACATAAGTTTGACGATTAGATTGTAAGCACGCGAGATAAACTCGCGCTTTGGCTGACGGATCACCCGCGCTCCTTTCATCAGTCTCGATCCGGTGGCGACGTGATATTGGCCGCGTACCAGCGGTTCGATCATCGGCATGAAGTGACTCAAGTTGGTTGAGAGATCCACATCCATGTAAGACACAATGTCGGCATTGCTGGCCAGCCAAGCTGCTTTTAGCGCACGACCACGTCCTTTCTGGTCCAAATGGACATAGTCCACCTCGCCTGGATGGGCTGACTTTAAGTTTTGGGCGATGTCCAATGTGCGATCTGTGGAGGCATTGTTGGCTACAACAATGCGCCATTGGTATGGACAGTGTTCTTTGAGGAAAGCACGCAATTTGGTGATACTCGGATCGAGGTCGCGTTCTTCGTTATATACCGGGATGATGACATCGACTTTGCATTGTGCTTGCGCTGCCGTTGGGGGTGGAGGATTGACCATGTTAGTTTTTAGTTTTCCGGCGTCATTATAACTTTGGCAGGCGTAGCGAAAGCAGCCAACCCAAACCTACGCACAAGGTGGTCAGCCCAAAGACGACTGAATAGGCCACATTGTTTCCACTGATGCCGGACAGCTGCTGAATGATCAGCCCGCCCATGACCGGAGCCAAAGCAACGATGCCGCCGACCGTGTTGACGGTGCCCACATACATCGCGCGATGTTGCTCAGGCGCCGCATCCATGACATAGCCCACAAAACCCAATATCAGCGAGTGTTCAATCGCTCCGCGCAGCCCCATCACCACGATAAATATTGCTAAGCCGATGGCTGGCGATTGCAGCGCAATACTGGGCACAGCCGCCACCAGCAACGCCAGAGCGGGTGCAACCATCTGAAAAGTTGTCGAAGCGTGAATCACCCGCCGCGGGCCAAAGCGTTCGTTGAGCCAGCCAAAAATTATCAATCCGCCAATGGCTCCTATCGTGAGGGCCAGTGTAAAAATACCGACGGCACTATCGTCCAGCTTGAGCTTTTCCTTGGCAAAGACCAGGTAGAACGTGGCAGCCATCGCCTCAAAACCGGTGAGTAGACGGGCTAATAATAAGCGCCTAAACATGACATTGCTCTTGAATACATCGCGCAAACTGCCCAACAAGCTGACGTTGCTGCCATGATCGATGATGCT
Source organism: Chloroflexota bacterium (assembly GCA_031392845.1). Taxonomy (GTDB): domain Bacteria; phylum Chloroflexota; class Anaerolineae; order J036; family Brachytrichaceae; genus JANMVQ01. The sequence goes on along the minus strand of JANMVQ010000082.1, from coordinate 15,561 downwards.
CTCGCTCATGGGGATCTCTTCCAGCGTCATAAATGAAATGAGTGAGATCGTCATGAAAAACCAAGCGCAAAATATAACCAGCGCAAAGTTTTGTGGGAAGGGCAGGCCGTCCGGTCGCAAGATGCGTTCGATTAATAGTCCTACCCCAATGCCAATGAATGACGCAGTCATCTGAGCAAAGACCATCACCCGTCCACGCCGCCGTGGTGTAAACGCTCGCGCCAGCATGTCGAACCACGCTACGCCAGAGAGCGCATCGCACAAATTGAAAATAGAAATCGCTGCCAGCAACAGCCAGACGGTTAGCACAGGTTGGCTGGCATTGGTCATCCATAGCCATAGGGCAAATAGTAGAAAAGATTGGCGGCCAATGATGCCTGGAATCGTCACATACTTTTTCTGGCGGCGTTTGCCGCGCACTACCTGCGCGGCAAACAGTTGCGGCAAAAACCACATCGCAGTCCAAGCAGTGCCAATTGCGCCGATCAATACTTTGTCATCGGTTAATTTGCTGGCTAGACCCACCAGCACGGTGGTGGGTGAAATAAAGTAAGTGGCGGTGACAAAGAAAAGAATATCTCCAGTAATCGCAAATACGTTGCGGCGTGAATCTACTTTGGGCAGTCGTTCGTTCGAGAGTGGATCAGCGGAAATGCTAGGGGTTTGGTTACTCACAAGTGAACCATCATATAAGAGTTATTTTAAGACACGTGCATCGCCTACCCGTTTGGTGATGCCGAGGCTGTCGAAATGCTCCAGCAAAGCCAAGGCATATTTGCGAGTGGTGCCAAATGCATCGCGCACCTGGGCGGCTGTTATTTGCCCATCTTGTTGAATGAGTGCGCGCACCCGTTCATACGCCGCGTTATAGGTTTTGGGCAGCAAGACCACATCTGGCTCACACTGCACCAGCTTTTGTTGACGCACTAACACATCAAACACGGCATCGCTGACTGCGGCTTTGCAGTCTTTGACCGAGGGCGTGTTCCAGGGTTGGGCTGCGCATTGGGCCAACAGGCCATCTATGGCTTTTTGTTCGGCTGGGCTGAATTGCACGTGATGGGTGGCCAAACGCACAGTATCACCGTTGTCTGCTAGAGCCGGCTCGAGGGCCAACAATGCGCTGAACACCCGCGGTTCCAGCTTGAGTTGGCTGCGCAGCGTGTCGCGTGGCATGCCTTCTTGCAAAGGCTGTGCTTTGTGAAAGGCGCTCAAGCGTTCGGACGCTTGCTGTTGCAGGGATTGCCAATCTGCGGTCAGACCAAATATGTCAAGCGCATGTCTTAATTGATCTGCACTAACTAATTCTGCTAGCGCACTATCAAATTCGTCCGCTGTTAATTGGGCTTTGGCCACGAGCGGCTCGCGGGGGCCAATTTTGAGCGCACTCAAGGCACTCAGCAGTCGTTCGACGGGCGTGCCTTTGCTCAGCGCATCGAGTCGGGTCAGGACACTGCCATCGACGTGGCCCGCGTGGCGACGATAGCGATGCACTGGATGTGCGTCCACGACCATCCCACCGCCAATGGTGAGTGATGGTGATGGCAACCTTACAATGAAGCGATCGCCGTTGGCGACCGCCACCGGGGTGCCTAGCTGTAATTGCGCCCAGCCGGATTGGCCGGGTTTCAACTCATTTTCATCTAACAGCCAAACCTGGGCCAGACTTTGGGCTGCGCCGCTAAAGAATTTGACCTCGGCGTTGTGTTTAATGCGCTGCAAATTGGCGTGGGTGCGGGTGAGTGTGCTGGCTGTCAGCATGTCCAGCCGCACATCGAGCAGTGTCGTGGGCCGTAGAACATTGGGACGCGCTAATACGGCGCCACGCGTGATCTGATCAACATTAACGCCCGTTACATTCACCGCCACTCGGCTGCCCGGTTGGGCGCGCTCAAGCTTTTGTTTGTGGGTTTGCAATCCCCGGATGCGGACTGGCAAAGTCTCGCCTTTTTGGGTAAGAATTTCGGCCTCATCACCGATAGCCCAAGCCCCATCCAACAGCGTGCCCGTGACCACTGTGCCAAACCCAGCGACGCTAAAGACACGGTCAATCGGCAGGCGTGCTTTTTGCTTATCGGTGCGGGGTGGGGCGTGGCTCAGCGTGTCGCTGATAACAGCCACAAGTTGTGACAGACCCTGATTAGTGCGTGCGCTCACTGGCACAATCGGCGCATCGCGTAGTGTCGTTGGGGCCAGTAATTTCCGCACATCCTCACTGATCAACGCGATCCAATCGTTGTCCACCAGATCAGATTTGGTTAGCGCCACTACGGCGTATTGCACATGCAATAACTGCAAAATCGCCAGATGCTCCAGTGTTTGTGGCATCGGACCTTCGTCGGCGGCAATCACGAATAACGCAAGATCTACGCTGCCGACGCCAGCCAGCATGTTGTCAATAAAGTCAATATGCCCCGGCACATCGATGATGCCTACGGCGGTCTTGTCTGGCAACGTCATCCAGGCAAAGCCCAGATCAATGGACATTTCGCGCAGTTGTTCTTCGCGTAGCCGATCTGGGTTGATCCCGGTCAGCGCGCGCACAAGCGTGGATTTACCGTGGTCAACGTGACCGGCGGTGGCGAGAACGAACATAGGTTAGAAATTTAAAATTAAAAATGCAAAATTAAAAAATTACCAAACACGAACTCGCTTTTTTAATTTTTAATTTTGCCTTTTAATTTTTTACTGGATGAGTCCTTCATTCAGAATATCGTCATCCTCATTGTCAGCGTCGGCATCGCTGGTGTGCGGGCTGTTGCCATTGCTGTTGGGGATAGGTGCAGCGTCGGCAGTTTGCTGAGCTTGACGCTTGCGGATTTGACGCCGCGAGAGCTTGTTGTCCACAGGTAGATTTAGGCGGGCTTTGTCGAGTAAGGTGCTGCCTTCGGCCAGCCATTCGCGGCCAGCACGAGCATATGCTTTCATAGAAGCCTCGAACAAATCATAGAGTGGCAAAATCATCGGCTCGAAGCGCGGCAGCTCATTTTCGACCGCTTCGATGCGGGGCTCATAGTCGGCAATGCGTTTGTCGCGCGGATGCCATTTTTCATCTTGAGCCACCATGAATGATCGGACTTCCTTCTGAATACTCTCGCGGAAGTCATCGGCCACTCGTTTGGCGCGTTCTTCGGCATCCCGCTGAATTTCGAAAATTTCATTGATGCGTACTTCGAGACGTGCGCCAACTTCGGGCACATCGGACAATACGCGGCGGACTTCCTCGCGCATTTGGATAAAACCAGTCACCTGTTGTTGCACTTCGTCGGCGCGTTGTTTGAGCTTTTCAACGACTTCAGCGTATTCGGCAAACTGGCGCTCACGACGGATGTCGGCCACGCGCTGTGCTTCCAATACTTGGGTCTGGGCCTCAATAATCTTGGCGGCCTCTTCTAGTTCTACTTGCTTGCGACGAATGGCCTCATCCAGCAAAAGCAATTTCGGTGGGAACTGATCAATTTTGCGGTTGATATCTGGCAATTGTTGCTCAACTGCCACGATACGCTTGGTGTCCTGCCGTCGTTGTTCTTCCAAATAGGCGATTTGCGAGCCGGGCGCATCAAAGCGCCGTTCCAGATCCATCAGCTGCACTTGGCTGCGGCTAATTAATTCTGATAGGCGGCCTTCTTCGACCTTGCGCGCGTCGATATCTTCGGAATATTTACTGTAAGGTTTTACCTCGCGTTTTAGCTCGTTCAATTGACGAACCAGCGATTCAATTTCGACTTGTCGGATGCGCACCGATTCACGCTCGGTTTTGATGCGCTGGTCTTCCAGACGGGCGATGATGGCGCTGAACTCGTTGCGCACTTGCTCGACGGCAGTTACCCAGATCATGGCCTTGGGTAACTGTATGCGCAACTCATTGATCGTAGTTTCGAGTGATTGTGCATAGCGCGTGCGTGCTTCTACTTCGCGCGAAAGCGAATCCACCCGCTCTTGCACCTGCACGACCAAGGTGCGATCTTTGCGACGTTCTTCATCGAGATACTGAACCAGACTGGTGAGTTGATTTAAGTCCATAAATTCAGGCGTGTTTCCACAAGCGCCCGCCCTCGAGCATGATGCAATCCCCGTTTATAAATTTTGGGCCGGTCACCAAAAAAAGCACAATCTCGCCCATTTGTTCGGCGGTGCCCAGCGCGTGCAAAGGATTGGTATTACGCAGATTCTCCCATTGTGTATCGGTGTAGGTCGGCGGCTTTAAGATGGGGCCCGGACAGATCGCATTGGTGCGCACCTTGGGGCCAAGATCCACTGCCTGCACGCGTGTCAACCCCAGTAACGCCATTTTGGAGAGAGAATGGGCCGCATAGGCGCCCCAGGGTGTGAATGCCCCTTCGTCCACGATATTGATGATATTGCCATATTCTCCCTCTGGCCAATCATGTGCCATCATCGCCTTGGAGATGACTTGGCTGAGCACAAAAGGGCCCTTGATATTGATATCGAAGGCATGATCAAACTCTGCTTCTGATGTGTCGATGTAGTTTTGTGAGACAAAACTGGAGGCGCTGTTGATGAGAATATCGATATGACCAAAATGGGCCAATGCTTTTTCACCCAAGGTTTTGGCCTCGTCCCATAGCCCCAGGTTAGCTTGCAGCAGCAACGTGCGGCGACCCAGCGCTTCGATTTCTGTTGCGGTTTGGCGCGCTGCTTCTGCGCTATTGCCGTAATGCAACACGATGTCTGCGCCTTCCTGCGCCAACGCCAGCGCAATCACTCGGCCTACTCGATGGGCCGCACCCGTTACCAATGCTACTTTGCCACTTAGTTTCATATCTTTCTCCAATCCTCTTAGAGCGAATTCCTAATTGATATACGACGAAAGCACCCTGAGCGAAGCGCATTCTTATGCGCGAAGTCGAAGGGGCAGCTTTAGGGCACCAATCAGGAATTCGTTCTAGCTATCAACTACCAGCTATTAGATATTGGCTCACATCGCTGAAAGCTGATAGCTCAAATCTCACAGCTTCTCATAATGTTATATGATTTTGCGATGCACACCTCTACTCTGGACAGCAGTGGCACTGGCGGGTCAATTCCTGTGACTCATGAGACTCATGTAATTGAGCGTATTCGGCGCAATCATGCATTGGAACATGCTACGCTGCATATGCTGGCCCAGCGGATCGAGAACTTGCGCGGCGGAGGTTATGCTGCACCAACCGGCTACTATGTCTTTGGCAACGCCGACCTGGAAAATATTGCCTGGGCCGCCAATGAAGCCATCCGCCGGATGAACGAGGGAGAATCTCGTTTGGCCGTGCATCCAGGCTGCGGCACCAATCTGGCGACAACAGGTGTGTTAACCGGAATCTTGAGCTTCGTTGGGGCTAACCTGTTCCGCAAAGCGCGCTGGAACGAACGGCTGACCTTTGCCGTGCTGGGCGCCATGATTGGCGGATTTTTGGCCTATCCGCTGGGACCATGGATGCAAGCCAATGTCACGACGAGCGCCAATATGCACGGGATGAGTATCAAGGCCATCAAGCACACTCAGTTCATGAACATGCCTGCCCATTTTGTGGAAACAGAAATTGCCTGAATCTCTGTAAATTCTTTCGAAACGCGTGAGTAAATACGAATAGTGTGATAAACCAGTGACCTATGAAAACACAAATTGGTGTCATTAGTTTCGCCCATGGCCATGTCAACGCCTATTGTGAAGCAATTGCGGGCATGTCCGACGCGCAAGTGGTGGCGGCATGGGATGCCGATGCGGAACGCGGGCGCACCCAATCTACCAAATTCAATTTGCAATTTGAGCCAGACTTAGACAAATTATTGCGGCGCGACGATTTAGAAGCGGTGTTTATTACCAGTCCGACCAACAAACATGCCGAACATGTTTTGGCTGCGGCCCAGGCCGGAAAACATGTGCTGTTGCAGAAACCCACGGCCCTGACGCTGGCCGACTGTGATGCCATCATTCAGGCTGTTCGGCAATACCAGATCAAGTTCAGCCTGTGTTACCAGATGCGCTGTGATCCAGTGAACATCAAAATGAAGCAACTGTTGGATAAAGGCGTGCTAGGCAACATCGCCATGATCAAGCGGCGGCATGCCATTCCGGCCCTGTTGAACCCGACGTTTGCCTATAAAGGAAACTGGCATATCGACCCGGAGCAGAACATGGGCATGTTCATGGATGATGCCTCACACGCCGCCGACTGGTTCTTGTGGATGTTGGGCCGGCCAGTGAGCGTAATGGCCGAGATCGATAACATCGTGACCGATATCGCGCCGGACGACAATGGCGTGGCGTTGTTCCGCTTTGCCAAACGTGAGATGGGCCTATTGATTAATAGTTCAACCATGCTGGCTGCGGAATCGACGACCGAGATTTATGGCGATAAGGGGGTGTTGATCCAGAACTATGGCGATTCCCCCGCGTCTACCCTGCCGCGCCCACCTGGCGCAACAGCGCTCAAGATCTTTACTGCCGGTGCAAAAGACTGGCAACCCTTTGACTTCCCGGCTGACACGCCACATGGCGATCGGATTCGGGCCGTGCCGCGCCAAGCCATCGATTACCTGCAAGGTAAACGTGGCCCTATCGCCACTGCTGAAGAAGGGAAAATCTGCATTGAGATGATTCTGGCCGCGTATGAGTCGGCGAGAGAAGGGCGGAGAGTGAAGCTTTAACGTCAAACGTCAATTATTTTGACTCATGACTCATGAGTCCGTAAACTTTATGAAAACTAAAAACATGGGCCGCACTGGCCTCAAAGTAAGCGAAATATGCCTGGGCACAATGACCTTTGGCAACCAAGCAGATGAAGCGACATCGTTTCAGATCATGGATGTGGCGGATAAGGCCGGGGTGACCTTCTTCGACACCGCGGATGCCTATCCTTTGGGCGGCGAACTCAGCCAGGCCGGCAGCACCGAAGTGATCGTGGGCAACTGGCTGAAGGCGCGTAACGCCCGCGAACGGATCGTGTTGGCCACCAAGTGCCGCGGCAAGATGGGGTCGCTGCCCAATGATGAGGGCCTGAGCCGCAAGCACATCATCAAAGCCTGCGAAGACAGTCTACGCCGCTTGCAGACCGATTACATCGACTTGTATCAGTTTCACTCGCCTGACCTCAGCACACCGATTGAAGAATCGCTGCGCGCCGCTGATGATTTGGTGCGGGCGGGCAAAGTCCGCTATATGGGTTGCTCCAACTACCTAGCCTGGCAGCTTATGCAGGCGCTTTGGATCAGCGACCGGTATAACTTGGTGCGCTTCGAATGCGATCAGCCGCGTTACAACATGCTCTTTCGGATGATCGAAGACGAGATTGTGCCGGTATGCCAAACCTATGGCGTAGGCCTGATTGTGTTTAATCCGTTGGCGGGTGGGATGTTGACCAATCGCTATGTTGATAGCCAGCGTATTGCGCCGCAGACCCGCTTTGGGCTGAACTATGCCGGCGAGATGTATCGCAAGCGCTATTGGAACGAAGCGGTTTTTGAGGAAGTCAAACGGCTGGCTAATTTCTTCACCCCGCGCAACAAGCCGCTGGCACAGGTGGCCCTGGCGTGGACGTTGGCCCAACCGGGTGTGACCAGTGCGATCTTAGGCGCAAGCAATCCCGACCAACTGCGCGACAGCCTCAACGGTGTGACGATGAAGCTGGATGGCGATGATATGGCCGCCTGCGACGAGGCTTGGTTTAATCTGCCCCGTGAACGCGATTTGGCTATTGCGCGGCGATAAGTCTTGTATCGATGCCAATTTTGATTGACTGCCGCCTGATGTTCTATCGCAAGGCTGGCACCAGCAACTACACGCGGCGGCTGGTGCAGGCCTTGGCGCTGCAATCCGCTGCTGTGGAGAATCTGGTTGTGTTGATGGATCGGCGTGATCACGATACACAGTGGGTTCCTCCCTCTGTTCAAATTCGCCGCGCCCTCACGCCTGCCCATCATCGATACGAATCTGTCTTGTTGCCGCTGGAGCTGAAGTTATGGTCTACCGTCTACCGTCTTCCATCGTCTATCGTCCATTTCCCCGATTTCATCGCCTGTCGCGGGACGTTCAAAAAGGTCATCACGATCCATGATCTGTATTTCATGGAACACCCGGAAGTTATGAGTGCAGAGGGTGCGCAGTATTACAGGCGTATTCGTGAATCAGTTCAACAAGCGGACGCGATCATTGCCGTGTCCGCGTTCACTCGCGACGATATTCTGCGTCTGCTGCCAGAAGTTCCTGCCAGCAAGATCACTGTGGTGCATGAGGCAGGTGATATTCGTCAAGATGCAGCACATTTGCCGCAGCCGCAGCATTTTGAGCCATATGCATTGTTTGTAGGCACTTTTGAACCGCGCAAAAACCTGACTACGCTGCTGCATGTCTTGCGTCACACGCCGCACGATCTGCGCCTAGTGATCGTCGGTGAAGCGGGCTGGGAAAATGGCGGCGAGCCCGCCCAGTTGGCGCGCGAGTTGGGGGTGATGGATCGGGTGCAATTGGCTGGACGTGTCAGTGATGCTGAATTGGATCAGCTCTATCGCGAGGCCCGCATGTTGGTGTTCCCCTCACTGTCTGAGGGCTTTGGCCTGCCAGTGTTGGAGGCAATGAGTCGGGGCACACCGGTCATTTGCAGCCGCACCGGCTCGTTGCCGGAAATCGCGGGTGAAGCCGCTGTGTTGGTGGATCCTTTGGATCGCCCGCAGTTGGCCCAGCACATGAGCCACATGTGGACAGATAACGGGCTACATGCCGACTACCGTGCGCGTGGGTTGCAGCGGGCCGCGCAATTTAGCTGGGAGCGGGCCGCGCGCGAGACAATGGCGGTCTACCAAAGCGCATGAAGCTGCTCTTTCTCACGCCACAAGTGCCGTATCCTCCCCGCCAAGGGACGGCTTTGCGTAATTGGGGCTTGATCTCGCATTTGTCTAAACAACACGAGATTTGGTTGTTGTCTTTTGCCGACGCGCAGGCAAATGCAAAGGCACCCCCAGCCGAATGGCCCCTCGAACTCAGCGCCGCCTGCAAACACATCGCTACTTTCCCGCTCCCAAAACGGACCCTAGGTGACCGCTTGAAAACGCTGTTCACCTCAGCATTGCCGGATATGGCCTGGCGCTTATGGTCGCCTGAATTCAACGCCACTTTTCAAGCCTGGGTAGATCAGGAGCACTTCGACATCATTCAAATCGAAGGCATCGAACTAGCGCGCTACGGCCTAAACGCCGCCCTACGTTCTACGCTGATCTTCGATGATCACAACTGCGAATATCTGATGCAGCGTCGCTGGTTTGAACGCGACATCAAGAACCCGCGCCGACTACACGCTGCGCTGTATTCGTTGGTGCAATGGCGTAAGTTGGTCGCATTTGAGAAGGCCATCATCCGCCGGGCGCAAGCCAGCCTGTGTTGCTCTGCCGAAGACCGCACCGCGTTACAGCAATTGGATGCCCACTTCGACCCGCAAGTGATTTTCAACGGCATCGACGTATCCACCTACGCGACGCCGCTGGCCGCACGCTCTACGCCCCACACGCCACCCGTCGTTGTCTTCACCGGAAAGATGGATTTCCGCCCCAACATCGACGCTATGCTATGGTTTGGCAGCGCGGTATGGCCGCGCATCAAAGCGGCTCAGCCCGCTGTCCAATGGCACATCGTGGGTCAGAAGCCCAGCCCGCGCCTAGACATATTGCGCAGCGATCCCAACATCCTAATCACCGGCGAAGTAGATGATCCACGCCCGTATATCGCGCAGGCCAGCGTGTATATTGCGCCACTGCGGGTGGGGGGCGGCACGCGCTTTAAGTTAATGGAAGCCATGGCGATGCGCAAACCCATCGTTACCACCCGCTTGGGTTGCGAAGGCTTTAATATTACGCCTGGGCGCGAGATGATGCTGGCCGATACACCAGAGGCTTTTGCCGCGGCGGTCGTCGCCTTGCTCCATCAACCGGAGCAAGCTCGCCAGATGACCGATTGTGCTTTCGACTTCGTGTTGGGCCAGTATGATTGGTCTGTTATTGTGCCCAAATTGGAGAAGATCTATGAACGACATGTATCGTAATCATTTGCTTGATCACTATGAGAATCCGCGCCACCAAGGCAGCCTAGATCCGCATAGCGGCACACACGAGGACTGCAACCCGCTATGTGGAGACTGTCTGCGCATTGACGTGCAGGTGAGTGAGGATGGCAAGACCTTGGCTAATGCGCTGTTCAGCGGGCAGGGCTGCATTGTCAGTCAGGCCGCTGCGTCTATGTTGCTCGAAGATATGATCGGCAAAGATCTTGAATTTGTGCGCAATTTGCCGCCGGAGTATCTCCTTAAATTGGTTGCTGCTCCGCTGACACCGGCGCGCGTGAAATGCGCGCTACTGTCACTCAAAGTGCTGAAGAGCGCTTTGCATTAAACACCGGCGGTCTGGTGTAATATTATTCCCTAAATACATGCGCTGCCTCATCATTTCAGATATTCACGCCAACTTCGCTGCCTTCGAAGCCGTTCTTCAGGATGCTAAACGCCGCGGCGTTGCCTATGACATTGTTTGGTGTCTAGGGGATGTAGTCGGTTATGGTCCAGACCCTAACGAGTGTATCGACCTATTGCGCACGCTGCCGCATGTTTGCCTGGCGGGCAATCATGATTGGGCGGTATTGGGCAACCTTGATCTTGAGACGTTTCATGAAAACGCGGCCTATGTGGTGGAATGGACGCGTTCGGTCTTAACGCCGCAGAACTTGCAATATTTGCGCGTCCGCCCAGAAGAACTGCAACAAAATGATTACTATTTGGTACATGCCAGCCCACGCGAACCCATCTGGGAGTACATCACCGATGTAAACGTGGCGGAGGAAAATTTCGGCTATCTGCCAACGCCGTACTGTTTGGTTGGACACACCCATGTGCCAGTAATTTTCGTGAAAGATGGCCGCAGCAAAATGGTGCATGCCAAGTACCCGGAATTTGATCTGCCCATTGTGCTCAAGCCGCAATCGCGTTACATTATCAATCCGGGCAGCGTTGGCCAACCACGTGATGGGGACCCTCGTGCGGCCTACGCCGTGCTGGACACCGACGCGCATTCTTGGACTGCCCATCGCGTCGATTACCCGATCAAAGTGACCCAAGACAAGATGCGGGCTGTGAAAATCCCAAATCGATTGGTCGAGCGACTGGAGTACGGACGATAGCAAAGTTACGTCTTGACGCCCTATTGGTGGCCCGCGGTCTGGCTGAGAGTAGCGATTGGGCCCAACGGTTGATTCGGGCGGGTGAAGTGCGCGTCAAGGGCCAAGTGATTGCACAACCCGTCACGCTAGTCGATGACGCTGAAGATATTACGGTCGATCAGCCGCCCAAATATGTCTCGCGGGGTGGCTTCAAGCTGGAAGGGGCGCTCGACCAGTTCAATGTTCAAGTTGCTGGTTTGGTGTGTGCCGATGTCGGCAGCAGTACCGGTGGTTTTACCGACTGTCTGTTGCAGCGAGGTGCGGCCAAGGTCTATGCACTGGATGTTGGCACCGGGGTGCTGCACTGGAAATTGCGCAATGATCCACGCGTGATTCTGCGCGAGCAAATCAATGTGCGTTATCTGGGGTCACTAGCCGAGCCAATCAATTTGGCGGTGATCGATGTGTCGTTTATCTCGTTGACACTCATTTTGCCCAAAGTGTTTGGCTGGATGAAGCCGAATGGGAGTATCATCGCCCTGATTAAGCCGCAGTTCGAAGCTGAGCGCAATCAGGTGGGCAAAGGCGGCATCGTGCGCGACCCTGTAGTGCACCAAGCTGTTATCGAGCGCATCCAAAATTTTGCCCAGCAACATCACTGGCTCAGTATTGGCCTAGTCGACTCGCCAATTTTGGGAACCGATGGCAACAAAGAATTTCTTGTGCGATTGGCAAACGAAGGATCAGCATGAGTGACGGGTTGCGAGTATGCCCTACGATGCGTTGCTGGAAAGCCCGGACTTATGACGCGTGACTCACGATCCCTGACTTTTACTTTCAACTTTTCACCTTTAACTCTCCTCTCCTATGTCTCGTCCCCGCACTTATGCAACCGAAGCCGTTATCCTCCGGCGCGCCGATTATGGCGAAGCCGATCGGATGCTCACGCTAATGACCCCTGGTATGGGCAAGCTGCGTGTCATGGCCAAAGGCGCGCGTAAGATCACCAGCCGCAAAGCTGGGCACATCGATCTGTTTATGCGCAGCCAATTATTGCTGGCCCAGGGCCGCACATTTGACATTGTCACGCAGGCCGATTTGATCGATTCGCATCGCGAGTTGCGCGAGGACGTGCTGCGGATGAGTTATGCCCATTACCTGAGTGAACTGGCCGATCAATTTGCCCAAGAAGGTCAGGAGGATACCCGTCTATACGGGTTGTTGGTGGATGGGCTGAATCGGCTGTCCACTGCGCCCGACCCGCGTTTGACAGTGCGCTATTTCGAGATGCAACTGCTGTCTGCAACGGGTTATCGGCCGGGTCTGTTTAAATGTGCCAGTACTGGCCAACCCCTCGAAGTCGATCAGAATATTGATGCCACAGGGACTGCCGACGGCGACAGAACGCGCACCTTCACCGCCTGGTCGCCGCAAGTGGGCGGCGTGCTCACCCAAGCTGCCGGTCGCTTGGTCCGTGACGCCAGCCCGTTGTCTTACAGCGCATTATTGTTGTTACGAGCGCTACAAACCCAATCCTTCGAGACCCTGGCCGCCTTAGATGTGACCCCCGAAGCGCATGAGCAGGCCGAACGCGCCATGCAACGCTACATGACCTATGTGCTGGAACGCACATTAAAATCGGTCCAATTCCTAAGACAACTACAACGTTAGCGCTGAGTAACATTAATTTTTATCAAAGACGCGCGGGCGCAAAGAAAGAGAAAACTTTGCGCCTCTACGCCTTTGCGTCTTTGTGTTGAACACAAATCTTTTAGCCAAATTGACTTGGCACGCATGCATGTTACAGACTGCCTTTCCCGCCCTTGAAACCCGCGAAGCCCGTATTTTCTATGCCACGCAGTTATTTTCGCTAATTGGCACGTTTATGCAAAACACGGTGCTGCCGCTGTTGGCCTATCGCCTGACCGGGCAGCCGCTGTATTTGGGTTTGGTGGGCTTTGCCAGCACGTTGCCAGTGTTGCTGCTCACGTTGCCCGCTGGGGTGATTGTCGAGCGATTGAACAAGCGCAACCTGGTAATTGCTCTGCAATCGGTCATGATGACCCACGCTTTTCTAATGGCGGCATTTACGCTCTATGGCACGCTGAGCATTTGGCACATCATCATACTGTCGCTATTGTTGGGGTTGGCCAGCGCGGTTGAGGTGGTAGCGCGCCAAACTTGGATGGTCGATCTGGTAGGGCCGGCCGCCTTGTCCAACGGCATCGCACTGCAATCGACGATTTTTAACGTGGCACGCGTGTTGGGGCCGATTCTGTCCGTCCCCTTGTTACTGATGCTAGGGACTCAGCAGGGTGCACTGTGGGTGTTTATCTTCAATGCGTTAAGTTTTTTGCTGGTCATCATTGCGCTATTCACGATGAAGACGCGTTTCAATACAGATGAGCTGATCATGCCTTCCCAACTGAGTTGGCGCGAACAATTTGCCGAGGGACGTGCGTTTATCGCAAATAACTTATTGGTGTTTATGCTGTTGTTGATGGTTGCGATTGTTGGCTTGTTTGGCACACCCTCAATACAACAAATTCCGGCGTTTGCCCAGGACGTGCTGCGGCAGGAAGGCGATAATGAGAGCGCGGTGATCATCCGTAACAGCCTACTATTTTTGGCCCAGGGCTTTGGCACGGTCTTGGCGGGCGTCACTGCGTCAATCATGAGCAGTGTGCGCCAGAAGGGCGGATTGCTCATCATCGGCCAGGTAGTCTTGAGTGCAGCGTTGCTAGGCTGGGCGGCCAGCAACAGCATTGGGTATGCCTTGCCGATCATGATGTTGATTGGCTGGGGCACGGTCATGACGCTCACCCTGACGAATCAAATGCTCCAAATGAAAACGCCAATCGCGCTGCGTGGGCGTGTGATCAGCGCGTATTTGTGGGCGTCCCAAGGGCTGTCGCCGTTTGGCAGCTTGTTGATTGGTTGGTTTGCCGAATCACGAGGCGTGCCCTTCGCCATCACTCTGGCGGGTTGTATGTGTCTGGTCACCCTTGTAGGCCTGCATCTCTTCACACCCGCTGTTCGACAAGCGCGCGAATAATCATGTTCACTTCTCGCTTCCCCGCGCTCGCCACCCGCGACGCACGTATTTTTTACCTAGGCCAGTTTCTCTCGCTAGTGGGCACCTGGATGCAAAATACGGTGCAGCCCTATGTCGCCTACCGCATTTCGGGTCAGCCAATTTATCTGGGCTTAGTCGGTTTTTCGTCCACGTTGCCGACCTTGTTATTTACCCTGTGGGGTGGTGTGTTGGTGGAGCGAGTGGACAAACGCAAGCTGATTATTTTTCTGCAGGCGGTCATGATGATTCAGGCGTTTGTGCTGGCTGCGCTGACCGTGTCCGGCTTGTTGACGATCTGGCACATCATCATATTGGCGTTTGTGCTGGGCACGGCCAACTCCATCGAAATTACGGCGCGCCAGTCTTGGTTTGTTGAGTTGGTTGGGCGCGCGGCCTTGCCCAATGCCATCGCCTTACAGTCATCCGTATTTAATGTGGCTCGGGTCATTGGACCGGCCATCTCCGCACCCTTCTTGCTGGCGGTGCAGAATGGCGGCGAAGGCTGGGCTTTTTTTGCCAATGGGGTGAGTTATTTCTTTGTGATCATTGGTTTGCTGTCCATCCGCTCAGTGCGGCAGCAGCCCAATAATCCTGTGGCGCAGGCTGACATACCTGCTGCAACGCCAGCGCGTCCCTCGACTGGCTTGATGAGCCAATTTCGCGAAGGCCAGAGCTATATTCGCCACTCCACCTTGATGGTAGCAGTGGTGGTTATGGCTGCCACAATGGGCATTTTGGGTTTTACGGTGTTGCAGCAGTTGCCGGTGTTTGCGCGTGATGTGCTGGGCCAGCCCAATGACCCTGATGCGTTGGTCGCTGCCCGCAATAGTGCATTGGCTGCTGCGCAGGGTGTCGGCGCACTAGTGGCCTCACTCCTCCTGACGCTGTCCAGTAAGACCACCCGGCAGGGGTTGATGCTCAGTATTGGCCAGTTCGTCTTCTGTTTTGCGCTGTTGGGTTTAGGGTTGGCCCGCCAATTGCCGGTAGCAGTGCTGATGATGGTGCTGATCGGCTGGGGTTCGGTCACTATGCTGGCTTCGATGAACACACTGATCCAGTTGACCGTGCCCAATGCGCTGCGTGGGCGGGTGTTTAGCACCTACTTGTGGGCTTTGCAGGGCAGTGCTCCGTTGGGCAGCTTGCTGATTGGTGGTTTGGCCCAGCGTTTTGGGGCATCGTTCGCCGCCGTACTGTCAGCGGTGGGGTGCCTGCTTATCTTTACCGTGGTGCACTGGCGCACAGCAGTCGTTAGAGAGTTTCGGGTCGAGCGGTCTTAATCAGATGCTCCGATTACCTTAGGTTTTCTACCACGAAGGGCACGAAGAGCACGAAGTCTTCGGAAAGC
>JANMVQ010000053.1:0-19001 GCA_031392845.1 Chloroflexota bacterium | reverse complement strand
TACCACCAGCCTGAATACCTGCGTGAAACACATCGAACCCACCGTGATGGCCCACTTATTACAGCAAGGGCAGGATGATTGGGTTACCCAACAATTTCCTGCCCTGTTGTAAGCAAACTTCATGCCAATGACGATATCTTGGGTGCGTTAATGCATTGCAACATTGACTTCGCCCAGCACTATTTCAGTTGCGCCACCCACGGTCGGTAAGCGCGCACCATTATCCGGATCGTATAAGCCCATCACGATCTGTAACTTGCCGGTGAAAGTGGTCGGCAGTGCCAACCCGTGGTTGTCACGCACGGTTTCGCCGGGGAGCAAGCTGGTCATAGGACGCAGGTCGTTGAGCGGCATGGCGTCATGTTGGGCGATGACGGCACCATCAACCGTGCGGGCATGCACGAAGATTTTGTAGTTCTTGATGGGTATGCTGGGCACTCGCCAGTCCAAGCGCACCGCGATCACGCCGCCAGATTGCACCTCGGATGAGAGCTGCGCGTCGCTCAAAAAGATGGTCGGCCAACGGCCCTGCGCGCTGGGCACACGGCTGAGTGCTTGAGGCGGAAAGCTATATAGACCATAGAACACCTCTTCTTCGCCCCACTGCGAAATAGCCGGATAAAAGCTAGAATCGAGCCAGCCGCGCAGATCGCCATTGTTGCCGGCCAAGCCACGATACAGCACGAACCACATACGTGGATGCAGTTGTGCGTAAGCCAGCACGCGGTTCTCCCAATCGCGGCGCGGTTCTTTGACCGGATCCCAAGTGAGGGCATACGACCACTGCGGATCAGTGGGTTGGCGATCCAGCGCATAGAACCCGGCCGGACTGAGAACGTTAAAGAACACGATATCAGTCGGCTGCGCACGCGGAGTAATGGTGTTGTGATAAGTGTGCGGGTTATAGGGATCAAACACTTCGAGCGATTTGCGGTAGACAAAGTCGGTGCTGGTGGGCCAATAGACGCCGATGAGGGCCAGCGCGGCAATCGCTCCGCCCCACCCCTTCCTACTCCACAACACATGCAGCGCCCATGCTAACAACAATGCCAGCCCCGGCACCGCGCCGACCAGCATTCGTTCGTTAAAGGCCCACTGGCGGGCAGCAATCGCGACGAACAGCAGCGTAAATGCAATCATCATGACCGGCAAAATCAATAGCCGCAATTCAGTGCGGCGCTGAATCCATGCCAACACAACAGCCGCAGCAATGACGCCAATGATCACCCATAAGCCACGATCCTCCGAGAACTGCGACATAGTTAAGCCTGATAAACCAATTCGTAAAAAATAGGTGATGGGATATTGCTGGCTAGTGTTGTTTGCGGACTCGACAACCGCACGGCCCAGCAATTGGGGGATGGCGTAGATGGCCCACGGCAGATAGACGATAAGCGCAATGGCAATGGCATTGAAGCAGCGCTTGAGACGCGGAGCGTGGGGCGTGGAGCGTAGGGCGTAGGGCGTAATGAGGACATAGAGACCGAGTGCGAGGAGGGGCCAGGCGGCATGATATAGGGTGAGCATAGCACCCGTAGCGCCAATGACAAATAGCAAACTTTCACGCCAAATTGCCAAGACGCCAAGGGAATGGGTTGTTTCTCTTTGCGGCTTTGCATCGCTTCGAAAATTGTCTTTTCGGGGTAGTTGTGCCAGCTTCAGTAATGCATACGTTGCCAGCAAAATAAACGTCGGAGCCAGCGCATACATGCGGATGACGGCGCTGTAATACACATGCAATGGCAGCCAGGCTAACACCGCCGCGGCTAGCATCCCGACGTGCGCCGAACCCGACCAGACCCGACCCACGCCATAGATCAATGGAACGGCTGGCAGCGCCATCAATACCGCCAGCAAGCGTGCACCAAACAAATTGACGCCCACAACCGACTGCCATGCGCCGAGTAGCAAATAAAACAGTGGCGGATGCACATCTTGCGCGGTGATCGAGAATAACTCAGGGATGGGCAACGCAGCATGCGCCACGCTCCAACCCTCGTCCCAACGTGGCGGCACATCCGTCAGATGCACCATCCGCATCCCAAATGCCAGCAGTGTGAGACCCAACAGCAGCCAGCGCGTCCAAAATTTCATGCAGGTCCCATTATGCTGGCTTTCTGGCTAAAATCCCCTCATGAAACACGCGCTTGCATTTTGCCTATGTCTGCTCCTGTTGATGGTGGGTGCGCCCGCTCACGCCGCCTCATCCCCAGAGGCCACGATCATTCGCGACCGTACGCCGGGCTATGGCATCGCCGGAGCGCAGCACACCGTGCTTGCCTATTTTGCAAAAGGAGCAACTCTCGATGTTGTCGGACGCAGCAATGATCGCAAATGGTTACAAGTGACGAATCAAGAAAAGGCAATTTGGATCGCCAGTGATTCGGCGAGCCTGAATATGCCCATCCGGCGCATCAAAACCGTGCGCCCAGCTGCACCGCCCAAAGTCCCGGCGCGGGCTGATTGCACTGTGGTTAAAGAGACCGATGGCTTTGCAGAGGGAGGTTTACCCGATGCGCTGATCCGCCTACGCGATGGGTCATGTGTGCAGCTCAACACCAAAGCCGGCCAGACACAAATCTGGCTGTGGCATCCGGCTGGCAGCACTATCAAACTATCAGCCTTTGCTCCAGTGTTATTGCGCTATGGTCCATGGGGCCTGCGCATGCAAAACCTGTATGGAAAATTAATGTATGTGAACTGGACCACAGACAAACAAGATCGTCCCCTTTACATTAGCGGCACAGCTATTGTGCAACGCAAAGACGTTCTGTATTATGAATTGACACCTTTGTTTCAGGAGCAGCGCCAAGACAAATTGCTGTTGCTGAACGATGTGCATGTGCTAGAGCGAATTCAATAAGCATCGGCCATTAGCCATTAATAAACCAGAACACCTGTGCTACACTCATTGCATGCCAAAAGCAACCGCGCCGAAATTTAAAACCCGTTACGTGTGCAGCAAGTGTGGCGCTGTGCATCTGCGCTGGGCCGGCAAGTGCCCCGACTGCGGCGAGTGGAACGCGCTCAATGAAGAAGTGGTTGAAGAACGCCCTACATTTGCCGGGGGTGGCGGTGGGCGACGCGGCAACGCTGGCATTGGCGGAGCCCAGCCGCAAAAGCTGAGCGACGTGCGCGCCGATGAACTCCCGCGCATGCCGATGTCCATTGGCGAATTTGCGCGGGTGTTGGGCGGCGGGATTGTGCCCGGTTCGCTGGTCTTGATCGGCGGGGACCCGGGCATTGGAAAATGCGTGACGGGTGACACGCGTATCTTTAACCCGTATACCGGCGATTATGTGCAAATAGCCGAGCTTGTCGGTAAGCCCAGTCAGACTGTATTAGCACTGGATGACGATTCATTTTGTCTGCGAGATAGACCGGTTTTAGCCCTACACAATAACGGACAGCAACCTACGGTCGAAGTTCGCACCAAATTGGGACGCACGCTTCGATGTACGGCAAGCCATCCATTGCTTTCCAGTGAAGGTTGGAAGCGCGTTGAGCAATTACAGCCCGGCAGCCGTATCGCAGCGCCACGTGCGCTGCCCTACTTTGGCACGCACGCTATGCCGATCAGCCAAATCAAACTAATTGGCTATATCCTGTCAGATGGTTCTGCGCAAGCGGACATCAGCGTCACCAATATGTTGCCCGAAGTAGAGCAGGATTTGCAATCTATTGCTGAAGATTTCAATGTTCAGTTGGTGTGTTACGTCAAAGCAAACAGCCGCGCCAAACAATTCCGTTTCACCCGCAGTACACGGTTACGCCAAACGTCTCGCGCAGAGTTCGCTGAACGGCTCAAGGTCGCCCAAGTCAAACGCAATATCAGTTGGGCAGAGCTTTCGCGACAAGCCGACGTCAGCTATAGCATGTTGAATATGTGGCGACGCGGCAACTGCGTGCCTAATAGAGATCAGTTGAGCCGGTTAACGCAGGCACTTGATATGTCAGCCAGCAATTTTGCACCGGAGTTGTGTGATTATGCAGCCATGCAGTCGCCAGTGGCTAGCTTTCTTGAGTCGGTGGGATTACGTTTTAGCAAGGCTGATAATAAGTTTGTACCTGACTGCATTTTCAGGCTACCCAAAGAACAACTTGCATTATTCATGAAGACATTGTTCACCTGCGACGGCTCGGTATTTGTAAGTGCATTGGGCGAACCGGGCGTGTCGTATAGCACCATTAGCAAACGACTCGCCGACGAAGTGCAGCATTTACTATTGCGATTTGGCCTGGTCGCCAAACGTCGAACCAAGCGACATACTGTGAATAATGCGCCATACACATCATATGAGATTACCCTGCATGGCATCGCCGATACGCGACGGTTTCTAAATGAAATTGGCATCATGGGACGCGCAGCAGCCATCGATCGTATCCATCAGTTGCACACACCCGCAACGCCTTCTACGCAAAAGGACACCATTCCAACTGGTGCTCAATTCTGGACTGCGTTGCGCGCAGCAGCCGGTGACACCTCGTTTGCAGACATGCGTGCAAAGACCGGTATCACCATTCGCAATCGCCGACATAATCGCCCACTCTCCCGTTATGTGGTTGACGCATTAGCCAATGCCTATCCTCATCCTGAACTTGACCGGCTAGCCTTTGGCGATGTTTACTGGGACGAAATTGAAGCAATCACGCCGTGCGGCGAAGAGGTTGTTTATGATTTGAGCGTTGCTGAACACCACAACTTTGTCGCCAACGATTTGATCATTCACAACTCCACGTTGCTGTTGCAAGCCGCTGTTGAAACCGCTAAAAATATCGGCACCACGCTGTATATCAGCGGCGAAGAGAGCGCACACCAGATCAAGATGCGGGCCGATCGTTTGGGCGTGGGCGAGGCCGAGCTGTACTTGCTGACCGAAACAAATCTTACGGACGTGCTGCAAACGATTGACACGATGAAGCCGAAGTTAGCGATTATTGATTCGATCCAGACCATGTATTTGGATGAACTGACTTCATCGCCCGGCACGGTGACCCAGGTGCGCGAGTGCGCGTTGCGTTTGCAAGCCGCGGCCAAGTCCAGCGCAGTCGCCATTTTTATTGTGGGCCACGTCACCAAGGAAGGCACGATTGCCGGCCCCAAAGTGCTGGAGCATATTGTCGATACGGTGCTGCAACTGGAAGGCGACCGCTTCCACTCGTTCCGCATGTTGCGCAGCATAAAAAACAGATTTGGGGCCACCAGCGAAGTCGGTGTATTCGAAATGGTTGGCAGCGGCATGCAGGAAGTAACCAATCCCAGCGAGGCGTTTTTGGCCGAACGCATGCCTAATTCGCCGGGCTCGACCGTAGCCGTAACCATGGAAGGCACACGCCCACTATTGGTCGAGGTGCAGGCCCTCACCTCGCCCACCCAGAACCCAATGCCGCGCCGTACAGCCAATGGCTTTGATTACAACCGTTTGTTCTTGTTGCTGGCCGTGTTGGGCAAGCGTGTGGGCGTGCGTTTACACGACCACGATGTGTTCGTGAACATCGTCGGTGGCATGACCATCGACGAACCTGCCGCCGACTTAGCCGCCGCGGTTGCGATCGCCAGCGCTAGCAAAGGCACAGTCATTCCCTCAGATATGGCGGTCATTGGCGAAGTAGGTTTAAGCGGTGAGGTGCGCAGCGTAGGTCAACTCAATGCGCGGGTAAACGAAGCCGCCAAACTAGGCTTTCAGCGTTGTATTCTGCCCAAGACTGCCCGTCCCCTGGAAAACCCGCCAGCTGGCCTCAAGCTATTGACTGCGCGCAGCCTCGGCGAGGCATTGGATTTGGCGATGGATGGATAGCGTTTTTGGCCCTAAGCCCTTATAGATTCCGTTAGTTTCAATCTGCGCGAGCTTTGTCCAATATCAGGCTAAACTTGGTGCTTCAGTCATTTCTCATATCTCATTTCTAAGCCAAGTTACGCCAATGAACGAAAGCGCTATCCGCGATTTGCTAATCAGTGTCCAAGAACAGCGTGTCTCGCTCGACACAGCCCTGGATCAACTCCGCCGTCTACCGTACAGCGACCTCGACTTTGCCAAGCTGGATCACCACCGCGCGTTGCGCAATGGCTTCTCCGAAGTAGTACTATGCGAAGGTAAGCGCGAGGAGCATGTGCTAGCCATCCTACAACGGCTGTGCGAGGTTGGAGGCCCTGTGTTAGGCACACGCGCCAGTCCCAGCGTGGCTGCGGCCGTGTGCGCAGCGATTCCAAGCATGAGCTACAGCACACTGGCCCGCACGCTCACGTACGCACCAGCGCCGTTGCCCAAGCGCCCGGGCACCATTTTGGTCGTCAGCGCAGGCACCGCTGATGTGCCGGTGGCCGAAGAAGCTGCTGTGACTGCCGATATCATGGGCAACACCGTCGAACGCATCTATGATGTGGGCGTGGCTGGCCTACACCGATTGCTAGCCCATCTAGAGCAACTCAACAAGGCTTCGGTGCTAATTGTGGTGGCCGGCATGGAGGGCGCGTTGCCCAGCGTGATCGGCGGCCTAGTGCGTGCGCCTGTCATCGCCGTGCCCACCAGCGTCGGCTACGGGGCCAGCTTCGGTGGATTAGCCGCCTTGCTCGGCATGCTCAACAGTTGCGCCTCTGGCGTGACCGTGGTCAATATCGACAATGGCTTTGGTGCAGGCTTTGCGGCGAGCCGCATGAATCAGAAAGCAGAGAGCAGTAAGTAGTAAGCAGAGAGCAGAGAGCAGAGTAGCAATGATGTTCTGCTTTCTGTCCGCCGCTTTCTGCTTTCTAAACAGAGGAACAATGTCTCAATTACCAACACCAAAATTACCAAACCAATTGCAGCAAAAATATGATCGATTGCGTGAAATCTTGACAGACATGGGTGATGTAATCATCGGCATGTCGGGCGGGGTGGACAGCGTGTTGCTGTCTAAAGTGGCTAGCGAAGTGCTGGGCGATAAGGCGCTGGCGGTGACGGCGGATTCGCCTTCGTTGCCGCGCCGAGAATTGCGCGAGGCCGAGTCACTGGCACAGATGGCGGGCATTCGACATCAGATCATCAAGACCAACGAGGTGTTTGACCCGCGCTACGCGGCCAACCCCAATAACCGGTGCTACTTCTGCAAAACTGAGTTGTTCACCCAGTTGGATGACATTGCCACACAGCTAGGGTTTCATTGGATCGCCTATGGTGAGAACCAGGACGATACTGGCGATCATCGCCCCGGTGCCAAGGCAGCGGGTGAGCACAATGTGCGTGCGCCACTCAAAGAGGCGCAAATGACCAAGGCCGATATTCGGACGCTGGCGCAGTATTTTGGCCTGCCGGTATGGGACAAGCCTGCCTTTGCCTGCCTGGGGTCACGCTTCCCGTATGGCACCCAGATCACCCCAGAGAAATTGGCCCAGGTCGAGGCCGCCGAGGATGTGTTGTGGGATGCTGGTTTTCGCCAGTTTCGGGTGCGCCATCATGGTGAGGTCGCCCGCATCGAGGTGGATCGCAGCGACATGCTACGCTTGCTGGATATGGCCGATGACATTACGGCTAAGTTCAAGCAACAGGCCGGCTTCGCCTACGTCGCCATGGATTTGCTTGGCTACCGGCGCGGCAGCATGAACGAACCCAAACCGGCCGTCATTATTCCCATCATGAATTTGTAGAGACGCGACATGTCGCGTCTCTACAACATACAACACATTACATGAAGATTCTCTATCTCGATTGTTTTGCTGGCATCAGCGGCGATATGTTCGTAGGGGCAATGCTGGACTTGGGTCTGGAACTGGCCATATTGCAACGCGAGCTGAGAAAACTGCATGTTGGCGGCTATCGGCTTGAGGCCCAGCAGGTAGACAAACGCGGCTTGCGGGCCACGCAGTTCAAGGTGCTGTTGCAATCGGGCAACGACGAGCATTTGGCTGACCAAATAGATGATCACCCACACAGTCACCCTCACCGCGCCCTGACCGACATCCTGACGCTCATTAACAACAGCGAGTTATCCGCGCAGGTCAAACAGTGGGCCAGCAAAATCTTTACGCGCTTGGGCGAGGCTGAAGCCAGCGTGCATGGTATCCCCATCGAACAGGTGCATTTTCACGAGGTCGGCGGCGTAGATGCCATCGTCGATATCGTCAGCGCGGCCATTGCCATCGACCAGCTGGGCATTGAGCGCATCGTTGCCTCGCCACTGCATCTGGGTTCGGGCATGCTCAAGATGTCGCACGGGCTGTACCCCATCCCCGCCCCGGCAACCGCCAAATTGCTTGAAGGCATCCCAGCCTACGCGACCGAAGCCAAAGGGGAGCTGACCACCCCGACCGGCGCGGCCATCGTCACCACGCTGGCCCACTCGTTTGGCCCAATGCCGCAAATCACTATCCTGAAAACCGGCTACGGCGCAGGCAGCAAAGACCGCGACTTCCCCAACGTCCTACGCGCCATCTTGTGCGAACAAACCGACAACCAACCTGCAATCCTCGAACTCCAAAACCCGCAAACCCTCCAAACATCAAACCTCCCAGCCTCAAACTCCAAACCTGCAACCCTCCAAACCCCAAACTCTCAAACACTTTATCAAACCGGCCAAGCCACAGTCATCGAGGCCAACATTGACGACATGAACCCACAGCACTATGAGCCACTGCTGACCCATTTGCTGGCGGCAGGCGCACTCGACGTCACGTTGTTGCCCGTGCAAATGAAGAAGCAGCGCCCCGGCACATTACTGCAAGTGCTTGCCAAACCAGCCGAATTACACATCTTGCTGGCCATCATCTTTCGCGAATCCTCGACGATTGGCGTGCGCACCTACGAGGTCACCCGCTATATGCTACCCCGCGAGATCGTCACCGTCACGACCAACTTTGGCCCCGTCCGGGTCAAACTCGCCCGACTGGGCGAGGAAATCGTGAATGCCATGCCGGAGTATGAGGATTGCCGCACACTGGCGGAGCAGGCAGGGGTGTCCATCAAAGTTGTGACTGCTGCTGCGCAAGTTGCGATTGGGCAGCGGAACATTTAACGCAGAGGCGCAGAGACGGAGAGACGGAGAGACGGAGAGACGCAAAGTTTATTTCTATTTCTTCCTATCCTTTGCGTCTCCGCGTCTTTGCGTCTCTGCGTTGAAATCCGAGACAAACTAAACGGAATTAGCACCACAATTAAGTTTATTGAGTAAACTCTTCTAATTCTTCTAACTCTTTTATCAAGAGACGTACACAATGGCACTTGAATACATCGACAGACCCCCTCGCATCCAACCGGAACTGCCGGTCAAGGAAGTCGAGATTCCCAACCCACCAGAGCAAAACAAGACACCTGGTCAAGGGCTAATGACCTCAATCCTGCCGTTGATTACGATGGTGGGGTTTATCTTCGCCTCGGGCACCGGGCAGATTTTCTTTATTCTGCCGATGGGTATTGCGATGGTGCTGAGCATTGCAGCGGCCATTTACGGGCAATGGAAGGAGCGCGAGGAACTCAAGAAGAAGCAGAAGAAGTACCGCGAGTTGCTGGCCGAAATGCGCCAAGACATGACGCGTGAACATAACACCCAGCGCATCTTTTATCGTCACAACTTTCCGGATATCCCGACGGTGCTGGAGATTGCCGGGCGCACCGAGACCAGCCGCTTTGGCTCGCGCCTGTGGGAACGCCGCAGTGCTGACGCCGATTTCGGCATGTTGCGCTTGGGGATGGGCAGCCGTCCGTCGACTGTCATGTATAAGATGAGCCAAGGCGCAGACCCGCTGGAAGAAGACTTGTTGCGCAAAGATGGTATGCAGTTGGCCGTGGACTCCGCGATTTTGAATGACGCGCCTATTACGATTCCACTTCGCCCCAACCTAAAGGATAGCCCAAGCACCAACGACAATGCCGAGAGCAACGGTGAAGGCAACGCTAACACCGCCAAGCCCAGCACCAGCAACACCTCGGCCCAACACGCCATCGGCATCTTTGGCAAAAACGCGACGAACACGGCGGACTTTGCCCGCGCTGTGCTGGCGAATTTTGCGGGCTTTCACTCCGCCCAAGACAGCCGCATGTATGTGGTCGGCAACCCACATGCCCAGAAGGGTTGGCAGTGGTGCGAGTGGCTGCCGCATTGCATCGTGCGTGGTATTGGCGATGACGACGATATCGATCCCAACCGGCCTAAGCAGTTTGAGCAATTGTGCTTTTCTGACGAGAAAGATCGAGTATCCGCATTTTGGAAGCGCATTAAAAAAGAACTCGACCAACGCCAAGTACGCCTGCGCGAAACCAAGGACGATGACAACGGCAAGACCGATGTGAGCTTGCCGTTACTGCTCGTCGTGGTTGATCTATTGGGTGAGACCGCCGCCACTTCGCCGTTGAAGAATGTGGCGACCGAGGCCGTTGTCGCCACCATCAACAGCAACGGCCCCACCCTTGGCGCAGCAATTATCTTTCTGGCCAACGATCC
This sequence comes from Chloroflexota bacterium, assembly GCA_031392845.1. Taxonomy (GTDB): domain Bacteria; phylum Chloroflexota; class Anaerolineae; order J036; family Brachytrichaceae; genus JANMVQ01. The sequence continues at coordinate 8,588 of JANMVQ010000053.1, read as the reverse complement.
CTCGCAGATTCCCAGTGAGTGCAAGGCCATGATCGAAGTGGCCAGCGTGGGACCTAAAACTATTTTCCGCTACACCGAGATCGGGCTAAATACCCCGCGCTTTTTGGGCGAAGCCGATTTGCTCGACCCCGCCGCTGCACGCGAGGAATTTGCCGCTAAGATTAGGCGGCTGGAGCTGCCGCGCCCTTTCGGTAGCGATCTGCCGCGAGCCGCCGATATGCTGCAAATGCAATCGGTTGTGGCGCAACGCCGGATCGATACCGTCGACAAATTGGGCATGCGCGAAAACTGGGCGCGCAGCATTGTGCCTAAAAATTCTGAATGGCTGAGTGTGCCGATCGGCATGATCAGCATGCGCGATGTGCGCCACATGATTTTTTCGGCCAAGGAAGGCGGCGACGGGGTGCATGGCATGATCGCCGGCACAACTGGCTCGGGTAAATCCGAATTGCTGATGACGCTGATCGCGGGCATGGCAATTAGATACGACCCCCGTATCGTGAATTTTGTGTTGGTCGATTACAAGGGCGGTGCGGCCTTCGAACCGTTTCGACATTTGCCACATACCGTAGACATCTTGACCAACTTGCAGGCCAATGCGGTCGAGCGCATGTTCGTGGCCGTACAGGCGGTCATGGACAAACGCAGCAGTTTGCTGGCCAAGAGCGGCGTAAGCGACTTGGTCAAATATCGCCAGGAAGTCGCTCCTCGTCTGAGCGCCGACGACCCGCGCCCGCGAACCTTCCCGCACTTGTTTATTATTGTTGACGAGTTCGCCGAGATGATCACGGCCAACCCAGATTACAGGGCTAAGTTTGAGAGCATTACCCGTCTGGGTCGTGCCTTCGGGGTAAGCCTGTTGCTGGCGACCCAACGCCCGGCCGGCGTGGTCACTGACCAGATGCGCGCCAACATGAAGTTCAGAATCTGTCTGCGGGTGGAAACCCCGGATGACAGCAAAGAATTATTGGGCAGCCCCGAAGCATCTTTCCTGCCAAATCTCGGCGGGCGCGGCTATGTGCAGTCCGGCAACGACATCATGCAAGGCGTGCAAGTGGCCTGGGCCGGCGCGGACTACAGCGATGATCGCAAAGTCTCGTTGCCAGACGTAATCTGGCTGGACGAAGTCGGCAAAGACTTTATAAAGAACAGCAACAGCGCCGATGCGCCCGAGTTTGCCATCACCGAAGTGGCCGAGGCGCTGATGATGAAACCGGGCGAACTGCCCAAGGCCTTGCTGGATTGGATCGTCGGGGTGGCAGCCCTACGCGCCCAGCGCGATGGCGTGCCGCCGCAGAAGAAACCGTGGCCCAATCCATTGCCTGAACATTTGTCGCTGACCGATCCCATTGATGCGGGCTACCTGAACACCGAGCGCCCGCTGGAGGCCAACAAGACCCTCATAATCAACCACGAGATAGACGCGTGGCTAAACAACACCGAAGAGGCCGCTCTGTGGCCGACCTTCGATTGGAAAGCGCCGCCGCCCATGCGGGTCGATATTGGCTTGATTGACAATCCATATGGGGCCGAGCAACGCTTGCTTACCCTCGATATTAGTCGTGACCCAATCGTCTTGTTTGGCGCATCTGGGCGTGGCAAGAGCAGCTTCATCAAGACCTTCCTCACCGCGATGGCAGCGGTGCGCTCGCCCAACGAGCTGCACATGTATGCGCTGGATTTTGGGCGAGGCGGGCTTAAATCAATTTCGGCGCTGCCGCACTTGGGTGGGGTGTATGACGCGGCCCAGGCCGACAAAGTCGATGGTTTGCTGCGGATGCTGCGCAACTTCGCCAACGAGCGGCAAGACCGTCTGCAGAAATACGCCAATCTGGCCGATCACAACGCCAAGAACCCATTTAATATTTTGGCCGAGATCGTGATTATTATCGAGAACTTTGCCGAGTTCAAAGAGAGCTACGAGCATTTAATTCCCGATTTGATGGCGCTGATCCGGGATGGGCGCGCCTTTGGGATTTACTTCGTCCTGACCGCGACCACCCCTAACGACCTGACCAGCAAACTGTTGAATCTGCTGACCCAGCGTATGACGCTGTCACAAGCCGATCCGTTTATGTATCCAGAGATTGTCGGCTCGGGCGCACGCAATTTCGACAATGTTCCTGGGCGCGGCTTAATCGCTGTTGCGATTAAAGATGGTGATAAGCCCATGCCGTTGGAATTTCACATCGGCATGCCCGGCACACCCGATATTGCTGTGAGCGACGATTACATCGACGTCTATCAGATCATCGCCCAGCGCATGGAGTCGGCCTGGAGCAAGAAGGGCGGCAAGCGGCCCTCGGCCGAGTTACCCAAGGCGGTCACGCTGCTCGACATGTTCCAGTTGATTGATGGCAAACCAATCGCCTCGATTGGCGATCTCGACATCACCGGCAAGTGGCAGCGCAGCATGCAACCGGAGAACATGGAATGGCTGCGTGGCGCAATCGGCCTGATCGGCAGCAAAGAAGTGCGCACGATGGTGTTTCAGGCGCAGGCCGATGGTGTGCATGGCATGGCGGCAGGCACGACCGGCTCAGGCAAATCTGAGCTACTGCAAACGCTGATCAGCGCGATGGCGATTCGGTATGACCCGCGCATCGTCAACTTTGTGCTGGTGGATTACAAGGGGGGCCCGACCGTCGAGCCGTTTCGCAAGCTGCCGCATTGCGTCGACATTGCAACCAATCTCGAAGGCAACAAAGTCGAACGCATCTTCGTGGCGATTAATGCCGAGATGAACCGGCGCTCGGACATCTTGGCCCGGGCCGGCGTGCCCGATCTGGTCGAGTATCGTAAGAAAGTGTTGCCGACGCTCAAGCCGGGGTCACCCTTCCCTGAAACGTTCCCGCATTTGTTTATTGTGGTCGATGAGTTCGCCGAGATGATCACGAACAACCCCGATTACAAGGCCAAGTTTGAGAGCATTACCCGCTTGGGTCGCTCATTTGGCGTGTCGCTGATCTTGGCCACCCAGCGGCCAGCGGGTGTGGTCAGCGATCAGATGCGCTCAAACATGAAGTTCAGAATATGTCTGCGGGTGGAGACACCTGAAGACAGTAAAGAGCTGCTCAAGCGACCCGATGCTGCGCGTTTGCCACAGATTGGTGGACGCGGCTATGTGCAGGCCGGTAGTGATGCGCTGACCGAAGTGCAGGCGGCCTGGTCTGGCGCGCCCTATGACGAGCGGCGGCCTGATCCGGTGTATAACGCCGATGAAATTCTGGACGCGCTCGACAAACACAATGACCCACCTCGCTCGCTATTAGGCTGGCTGGTTGGCGCAATGGCGGCTGAAGCCGTAAAGCAAAACATCCCCAAGCAGTTCAAGCCATGGCCGGATTCATTGCCCGAGCAACTGTCGCTGAACGAGCCAGTCGACGCCGACTATTTGAGTGAAGTGAAGAGTGACCAGGTCATCATCAACCCAAGTATTAAAACATGGCTCGACGCGGGTAATGCCACTACGGCGATGTTATGGCCGAGTTGGGATTGGCAGAAGCCGCTGCCGATGCGCACCAGCATTGGGATTGTCGATGATCCGTTTCACTCGAACCAGCACTTGCTGACGCTCGATCTGGCCAGCGATCCGATGGTGATCTTTGGCGCATCCGGGCGCGGCAAGACCACGTTTGTGAAGTCGCTGCTGTTTGGGTTGGCGGCGGCGTGCTCGCCCGCAGACTTGAATATCTACGCGCTGGACTTCGGACGGGGTGGCCTGAAATCGGTGCGGCAATTGCCGCATTGCGGCGCGACGATTGACGCTTCGCAGCCTGATCGTGTGGAAGCGCTGTTTCGATTGATCCGCGGCATCATGAACGAGCGTCAGGATCGCCTGCAAAAATTCGCCTCGGTGGAAGATTACAACTTGCAGCAGGTGGACAAGCATCGCGAGTTTCGGCAGGCCAACCCACCGGCCGACGCCCTCGACAAGCAGCGCGTAGGCACGCCCGCCGACACACCGGAGACGCTGTTCCCGGCCATTGTGATCGTGGTCGATAACTTCGCCGAGTTCAAAGAGAGCTATGAGTATTTGATGCCCGATCTGATGGCGTTGGTGCGTGATGGACGGCAGTTCGGCATCTTCTTCGTGATTACGGCCAGTCAGGTAAACGACATCAGCGCCAAACTGTATAACCTACTGACCCAGCGCCTGACATTCACGCTGCCCGATGCTTCGGCGTATGTCGACATCGTGGGGCGCGGCGCGTTGAGTCTGGAGAACAAGCCTGGGCGTGGCCTCGTTAATATCGAGGGGCAACCGTTGGAGTTCCATACCGCTGTACCGGTCATGGAGAAAGAGAAAGACCCGTATACCCGCATCGCCGAGCGGATGGAAAAGGCCTGGTTGGCAGCGGGCGGCAAGCGGCCGTCTGCCGAAATTCCCAAAGCGATCACGCTGCTCGAAATGTACAAAGATGTGCTCGGGCGCAAAGTTGATCGATTGGGTGACTTAGGGATTACAGAGTATTGGAAACGCAGCATGGAGCCGGCCAATCAGGAGTGGCTGTCCGCGCCGATTGGCTACATCAGCAGCAAAGAGATTCGCACCTTGGTGTTCTCGGCCAAGCCGGGCGGCGATGGTGTGCATGGCATGGGCGCAGGCACGACTGGCTCAGGCAAGTCAGAACTGCTACAAACCCTCATCAGTTCGCTTGCAATTAAGTATGACCCGCGCATTATCAACTTTGTGCTGATCGACTACAAGGGCGGCCCGACGGTCGAGCCGTTTCGCAAGCTGCCACACTGCGTGGACATTGCGACGAACTTAGAAGGCAACAAGGTCGAGCGGATCTTTACCGCGATCAATGCCGAGATGAACCGGCGCTCGGAGATTTTGGCCAAGGCCGGGGTGGCCGATTTGGTCGAGTATCGCAAGAAAGTGATTCCCTCACTGCGACCCGATTCGCCCTTCCCGCGCACCTTCCCGCACTTGTTCGTGATCGTAGATGAGTTTGCCGAGATGATCACGAACAACCCAGATTACAAGGCCAAGTTTGAGAGCATTACGCGCTTGGGTCGCTCGTTTGGCGTGACCCTGATTCTGGCGACGCAGCGGCCATCCGGCTCAGTGACCGACCAGATGCGAGCCAACATGAAGTTCAAACTGTGTCTGCGGGTCGAAACCGCCGACGACAGCAAAGAAATGATTGGGCGCGGGGATGCCGCATCGCTGCCGGCCATCCCGGGCCGAGGCTATGTGCAGGTCGGCGGTGGCAGCATGAACGAGTTCCAAGCCGCTTATTCGGGGGCATCGTATGACGAGACCCGGCCCGACCCGGTCTATAAAGTTGATGATATTTTGAGCGCGCTAGACAAACAGGACGACCCACCCCGTTCGTTGTTAGGCTGGTTGGTGGGCGCACTGGCGGCCGAATCGCACAAGCAAAAGATCGAGAAGCAGTTCAAGCCATGGCCGGATCCATTGCCCACCGTGCTACCGCTAAACGAGCCGGTGAATGCCGAATACATTCAAAAAGGGCGGCTGGGCAAAGAGATCACGATCAACCCGGCGGTCGCGGCCTGGTTGGCCCTGAGCGATGTAAATGAAGGCGCGTTGCCATGGAAGCCGCACAACTGGGCGGAGCCGTTGCCGGTGAAAGCGGCGTTGGGGATCATTGATAACCCGTATCTATCCGAGCAGCGCCTGCTAACGATTGACCTAAGCGCTGACCCAATGTTGATCTTGGGCGCGTCGGGGCGCGGCAAATCAGCGTTCTTGAAATCGCTGATGGTGGCGCTGGCGGCACAACGCTCGCCGGACGAGTTGCACATGTATGCGCTGGACTTCGCACGCGGCGGGCTAAAAGCGCTACGCAACCTGCCACATGTGGGCGGCATCGTCGATGCCAGCGAGGACGAGCGGGTGGAACGATTGATGCGCATCATCCGCAACACGATTGACGAGCGGCAGCAGAAGCTGGCGGCGTATGACTCGCTTGACGACTACAACGCCAAGAACCCGGCAAGCCCATTTCCAGCGGTGCTGGTCGTAATCGACAATGTGAGCGAGTTCAAAGAAGCTTACGAAAAGTATCTTTTGGACTTGATCACGCTGGTGCGGGATGGGCGCGCGTTTGGGGTGTATTTCATCATCACCGGCACGCTCGTGGTCGACACGCCCAGCAAACTGTTTAACATCATTACTCAGCGCATTACCTTTACCCAGAGCGATGGCGATTACACCTCAATCGTGGGGCGCGGCTGGACCCGTTTTAACGATGAACCGGGGCGCGGGTTGACAGTCGAGCTAGTCGATGAGCAACCGGTGCCGCTGGAGTTTCATACCGGCGTGCCGGTGGACATGACACTCTACGCCAAGCTGATGCACGAGGCCGAGTTGAGCGAAGAAGCCGATGAGCGCAAACGAATGGCACTGATGACGAAAGCCGCCGACGCGACGTTCCGCACCCTGTCGGAAAAGATGGCGCTGGCTTGGCGACGGCTGGAGCGGGACGACCCAACGCTGGCGAGCAAGCGTGCCAAGACTGTCACACCCTTGGACAAGCAAATTGACCTTGGCGATCTGCTGCCCGCATTGGGTGCGGGTCCAGTGAAACTGCAAGTGCCGGTGGGCATCAATGATCTAGATCGCGAACCTACATTCATTGAATTTACGGCAAAAGGGCCGCACTTAATGGTGGTCGGGCCACCGGTGACCGGCAAGACCACTGCCATCCGCACACTGGTGCTGGCATTGGCGCACAGTTATTCGCCCGAGCAAGTCGCGATGATCTTCGTCGACCCATCCGACACCGCGCGGCGCTTCTATAACTATGGGGCCAGCAACGACGACGCGCTGGACAAGCTGCCGCATGTACTCGCGACGGTCAGCAATGCCAAAGAGTTTGACGACATGGCCCAGCGGTTGCGGGCCGAATATGACGACGAAGTGATCGGGCAGCTGCGCGACAAGCCCGACCTGTATCAGGCCCAAGACAATGCCCGCAGAGCGATCTTTCTGATCATCGATCACTACGATGATATTGAGGGCATGTTGCGCAACAGCAAAGTCGGGATGGATGCGTTGGCCGAGATCGGCAAAGGCAAAAACTTGAACATCGTGGTGGGTGGCGTGTTGAGTAGCAGCGGCATGATGGACAACCTGCGTAAACGAGCCGAGGGCTCGCGTTATACGCTGGTGCTGCAAGATGTGGAGCGAGTGCGCTATATGGGCGTGCGCGGCAACTTCTCTGTCAGCAAAGAGCTACCGCCGGGGCGTGGCTTTTGGGTGAAGGCGGTCAGCGCTGGGCTGACCCAAATCGCTCTACCTTGCATCGATGGCAAAGACAATCTGAGCGGCGAAGAGCGGCTGGCCGATATGTTTAACGCCATACGAAATCAATATAGCCCGGATGGACAAAAAGCGCTGTGGAGTTACTACGCGCAAGACATGGCCGGGCTGGAAACGGCCATCAAAGGGGAGGTGGCAGCAGAGGCCGCTAGCGCCGACAATAATGGCACCGAAGCCACCGCCACCCCCTCCGCCGAAAGTCTGGAAAGCCCTGATTTGGCCGCGCTGATGGCACAATTGTCTGGCTTGCAAAGTGCCTTCACTCCCATCGCTGAAGCGGGCGAATTTGCCAGTGTGACGATTGAGGTGCCGGATGAGGACGCAGAGAAGACGCCCGAAGCTTGAGGACGGGCGACGAAAATGCTAAACGCCCTACTGTCTACTAGTTACCAACAGCTATCAACTAGCTACCAACAACCAACATGGATCGACTAACACTTACTCTAGAAATCCGCGAAGGAAGCATCAAGCCGCAGCGGGTGAATGTGCGCAGCAATATGACGGCGGGGAACTTGGTTCTGATTGTGAAGGACAAGTTCAATCTGGTGGACAGTTATGAGCTGCGCGTGCGCGGGGGTGCACCGTTGCCAGAAGAGGGTGCACTGGATCAGGTCGGCGTGGCCGATGGCAGCACCCTCATCTGCGCGCGGCTATTGCAGACGACCGGCACGCTAGAGGCAGTGACACGCGGCGAGCGCAAGGCATTTAGCAAAGTCTTCTCGCGAGTGTATCTGCGCGAGGAACGCACCCGCAACGAGTATGAATTGATCTGGCAACCTGCTGTAATGGGGCGACGCGATCACCGCAACCCAGCCAACAATCGCTTGCTGGCCTTAGACCTAGAAGACTTGGAAGAATTGCCGAGCGTGTCGCGTCACCATGCCTGCGTTACTGAAAATGGTGGCACTTTCTTCGTCGAAGCACTCCAGGCGCGCAATCCTGTCTACATAGATGGACAGCGCATTGCAGATGGCGTTAAAGCCCCGTTGCAAGCGGGCAGCACGGTCCAGATTGGGCGGTTGATCTTTGAGTTTTTGATCAATGAATAACGCTACTCCGGACTTTCATTTTGAACGCTTGCTACAGCGCTATCCAGACCTAGTCCCATGCATTGCCGATGTGAAGGCGACTTTTAAGCAGTTGCGAGAGTGTTTTTCAAACGGTGGCAAACTGTTGGTGTGCGGTAATGGGGGCAGTGCCGCCGATGCCGAGCATATTGTCGGCGAACTAATGAAAGGATTTTTGCTCAAGCGCAGTTTGAGTGAGGCTCAACGCGCCACATTTGTCGAGA
>JANMVQ010000052.1:0-2588 GCA_031392845.1 Chloroflexota bacterium | reverse complement strand
TCTCGATGAGGTCGGCGTCGGTCTCGACAAGCATGCACGCAGCCAGCTCTACGAATTGGTCGAGCGCGTTGCCCAGTCCGGCATCCAAATTTTGTGCACCACTCACCGCCGCGATGAACTCATCCCTTCGATTACGCATGTAATGGAGTTGAAAGGGGGGCGGATTGAGAGAATTGAGAGAATTAGCGACCGAAGACCAAAAACCGACGATCGAGCTGCAACCACGGGTGGTGGTCAGTGGTCGGTGGTCGGTCGTCAGCCCTCTTTGACCCCCTTCCACCTCCGCCTTACTCACACCAACGTCGCGCTCGATGAAGGTGCAAAAATCGTGCTGCACGATGTGAATTGGCAGATGAACGCGGGCGAGCACTGGTTTGTTCAGGGCGACAACGGGGTGGGCAAGAGCACCTTACTGAAGCTAATTCTGGGTGAACTGTGGCCAGCGCAAGGCGGCAAGATTTGCCGTTTTGGTCGCTGTGATTTTACGAACGTCTGGGAGATCAAGCAGCAGATCGGCTACGTCTCAGCTGATTTCCAAACCCGTTATTACGTGGATATTTCTGCCGAGAAGGTGATTGCCTCGGGCTTCTTCGCCAGCGTGGGCTGGCTGCAGCCGACCACCCGTGCGCAAGACAGACGGGTGAAAGAGGTGATTGCACAGTTGGGCTTGCAATCGCTCGCTCAGCGCAGCATTCTGGAGATGAGTTACGGCCAAGCGCGTAAGGTGCTGGTAGCTCGGGCACTGGTTAACCAACCAAAGCTACTGATCTTGGATGAGGTATTTGACGGTCTGGATGCACAATTTCGCGCGGAGCTGGGCGCGATGTTTGCTAATCTAGCGCAGACGGAGCAATGTGGCATCCTACTGGTCAGCCATCATGAGACTGATTGCCTGCCGTTCATCACCCATCGGATGCAAATTGAACAGGGACGGATTGCGGTGCAGGAAGTTTGCACAAAAGATGCTTGACATGCCATCCGCGCTCAGGTATAACTTCTTTTACAAATGCAGTTTATGCTTCTAGCCAACCTTAGCAATCTACTCCTCCTTACGGATCGGAGTTAATTTTGTTTGGGATGGCACTGTAAGCGCGACCTGCGTATTACCCTTGGCGAATCGAAAGCCCTCCTGAATGGAGGGCTTTTTTTGTTGCCTTTTTATGATGAACTTGAATGTAAAGTCTCTTTTCGACCAAGTCGCGCAGGACTACGACTGCACACGGCGGCAGTTTATCCCATGCTTCGATGCCTTCTATGGCTCGGCGCTGGCGCAGCTGCCGGAACGTCAAGGGTTACGGGTATTGGATGTGGGCGCTGGGACCGGACTGTTATCGGGCTTGATTCGTGCGCAACGACCAGACTCGCATCTCACTCTGGCGGATGTGTCGGAGGCCATGCTGGCCAAAGCGCAACAGCGCTTTGCGAACGATGCGCAGGTGGATTATCAAGTGGCCGATTTCGTCTTGGATAATCTGAAGGACAGTTACGATGTGGTGGTATCGGCGCTGGCGTTGCATCACACGCCGCAATCGCAATTGAAAGCGGTATTCGCGAAATTTACGCTGCGCTTAATCCAAGAGGCATGTTCATTAACGCCGATCAAGTGCTGGGCAATACGCCAGAGAATGAGGCGCGCTATGAGGCGATCTGGCAGGCGGAAGTGCTGAAACGTGGCGCATCGCAACAGGACTTGAACATGGCAATCGAGCGAATGAAGGCCGACCGCACCGCGACGCTGGAGAATCAACTCGACTGGCTGCGCGAAGTGGGTTTTCAGCATGTGGAGTGCTGGTTTAAGGAGTATCGCTTTGCAGTTTATTCGGGAGTTAAATGACAACAAATAATTGGAACACTCAACTCTATGATCAGAAACATGCTTTTGTCTTTCAACATGGCAAAGGTGTGGTCGAATTGCTTGAGCCAAAGGTGGGCGAACGCATTCTTGATCTGGGCAGCGGCACCGGCCACCTAACCAAGGCTATTGCCGATGCGGGCGCAACGGTGATCGGTCTCGATAGTTCTGCCAGCATGGTGGCGGCGGCCAGCAAAGACTATCCGGAGATTGAGTTTGTGTTGGGCGATGCGGCCAATTTCGCCTTTGCTGAGCCCTTCGACGCGGTCTTCAGCAACGCTACGCTACATTGGGTGCCGCAGGCCGACAAGGCTGCTGCCTGCATCGCACAGGCGCTTAAGCCCAGCGGACGCTTTGTGGCCGAGTTTGGTGGCTTGCACAACATGCACTATGTCACTACAGCAGTGCACGCTGCGATCAGTGATCAAACTGGCCTAGATGTGCGCCATCGCTGGTACTTCCCATCGATTGCGGATTATTCTGCTGTGCTGGCGCGAGCCGGTTTGGAATTGCGCAGCGCCTGGCTATTCGAGCGCCTTACGCCGCTGGAAGGCAACGATGGCATGCGGAACTGGATCAAGATGTTTGGGGGAGGCCTGTTTAATGGTGTGCCTGAAGACAGACTTGAAAGCATTGTCACTCAGACCGAACAAACCTTACGCGTAACAAATTACAAAGACGGCCAATGGTTTGCGGACTATTGGCGCATTCGAGTGATAGCGGTGAAAAGTGGTTC
>JANMVQ010000044.1:0-2414 GCA_031392845.1 Chloroflexota bacterium | reverse complement strand
CTGTTTCAGCCGCTCAATCAATACCGGCATGTCGTCGATTCGCTCTGTTCGGATTTCTGTGCCTTTCATGCCCCCTATCCTAGCCTCATTCCCCATGCTTTAATTCGCCATTCTGCCTTCCCGCCTTTAGCGAAAGGTGAGGGAGAGCTAACTGATGCGAAAGTATCCTGGTTAGTTCGGTGGGGGGCCGTTGGAAAAGTATCAGTCTTTGCGACTGAAAACTCGCTGGCGGCCTACCCAACCCCGAGGAGGTTCTGGCCGCGTTTAAGGCCTATCACACCACCGCCGAACTCTCGGCCACGACTGACCCGAATCTGGTCTTCAACCTGCGTGCCAAGCTCGACGCCGCCGGTCACTACGACGATTTTGAGGTGGATCGGGTGGTGGAAGCCGAATTGAAACAGGGTGCCAAGCAAAGCGAGTTGGTGGCGGCCATCACGCCGGTGAAAGACCGACTGATGAAGCGCTACAAAGCCGCCCAGCAAATCCTGGTCGTTGCGCAGGCTGCAGCCGATGGCCTTGCCACCAAGAACGCCAAAGATGAACTCGACGCGCTCATCCTGTTCAAGAGCGACATGGGCGCGTTCCTGCGGCTGTATACGTTCTTGTCGCAGATATTCGATTACGGCAACACCGCCATCGAAAAGCGGGCCATTTTCTATCGGCGCTTGTTGCCCCTGCTGGAGTTTGGCCGCGAACGCGAGGGGATTGATCTGTCGAAGGTGGTGCTGACCCGCCACAAACTGCTCAACCTCGGCAAGCGGGTGCTGTCGCTATATGAGGGCGAGACGCCCAAGCTGGAGCCGATCACCGAAGCCGGCAGCGCCACCTTGCGCGAGCAAGCCAAGGTCTACATGGGCGAGGTGATCGAGAAGCTGAACGAACTGTTTGGCGGCGACACCACCGAGCAAGACCAGCTCGTCTACGTCAATCACGTCATTAAGGGCAAGCTGTTGGAATCGGAGACGCTGCGCAAGCAGGCGGCCAACAACACCAAAGAGCAGTTCGCCAATTCGCCCGACCTGATGCCGGAGCTGATCAATGCGCTGATGAGCGCGTTGGATGCGCACACCGCGATGAGCACGCAGGCGCTGAATTCGCCCACGGTGCAGGTGGGGATTCGAGATATTTTGTTGGATCATGCGCAGCTGTATGAGAGTTTGCGGGGGTTGGGTGGCTGATGATGGATAGGAGATCGACGTCGCTACCGATCAAGCAATCGGACAAATCCTTCCTGCACAAAATGCTTGTCCGTTGTCAGTGCTGCCTGCACGCCAATGTTGCGCATAAGCGTAAAGCTGACGGCATCACATAGGGTGTAACCTTTGTCGAGTCGGGCGCGGAGCAGCGCCATAGCCTGCATATGTAGCTTCTCGTTGATCCAGGTGATATGAATATCCGGACTGTTGGAGAGTGCATCGACAAATTCAAGCGCAGCGCGTCTGGGCAAACCGCGCACAAACGCCAGCGCCAGAAACTCTGCCAGCACATAGTTATGCGTCACTGCGTTGCGGCACGTTCGGAGGTATTCAGCCGCACGCAAGTGATGCAGCTCATCCTGATGCGCCACTGCCAGTAACCCTGCTGTGTCCAAGAATAACGTTTCGAGCGCAGCCGGCTCCGTCATTCTGTATCTCCGGCATATGCGCGAGCCAAATCAGCATCGATGCTGTCATTGTCCGTATCAGTCGGATGCCCTAGGCTGATTGCGCCGATGACTGACTCAAGCCCACGCAAGCCTGTGGTTGCTCCACGCTTGGCTCTATTTCGGGGCAGCTTTTGCCGGGAGAGGTTGCTTTTATTGCCGCTGAGGGCTTGTTGTCGAATCTGCTGCAACAATGTATCGGTCTCAAGTGAACGCTGCTCTTCCTTTAGCCAGGTTTCAATCAGAAACACGATCTGCGCCGATACGCTTCGAAAATTGCGATCGGCGCTGGATTGCAGGTTGGCGTACAGTTCATCGGGCAGTTTGACGTGTAAGTTTGCCATGTTGTAAATTGTAACATGTAGTGTTGTGTTTTAGTACAATAGATAATTCAAGATAATGCTGATGTAGTTTCTGCTCTTGGTCGAAATACAAAGAACAGCGCAACCGCCCAGATCAGGATTTGCAGCACAAGACTGAGCCCAGCGAAGCCCTTGTGCGACAGCAACTCAATCACCCAACCGAGATACACTGCTGGAACGGTCGCATACAAGCCAACAATCAGCACCGAACGAAAGCGCCGTTGTGGCACGTTAACCAGCCAGAGGATAATGTTTGCAAACACTGACTGGACTTTGGCCAAAAAATGAGGGGGTGAGGACAGCTCTTGATAAGATGAGGTTGTAAAAAGACATCAGAATCAGGAGAAACAAATGCTCACCCCTACGAACGAGATTGTAGCAATATTGGCGGTGTTTGCGACGGGAAT
>JANMVQ010000578.1:0-1959 GCA_031392845.1 Chloroflexota bacterium | reverse complement strand
CGGTGTCAAGCGCTGCCGCATCGTCAAAGATATCTTTCGCAACACCTTACCCGGCATGTCTGATGTCGTGATTGAAATCGCTTGTGCGCTACATAACCTGCGGGTTGATATGCGTTACGGCTATCCCCGATAAGGTCTATTCTGTGAGTGCATTCACCAATATGCTCTGATCCCGTGCTGAAAGAAACTGGTTGAACTCGTTTTGGGTGCGCCGGGCGACAAGTATGCCAAACACGGCCACGCCGAGAACGCCAACCAACAAGAAGGACAAGGTGAGTTTGAAAGCAAGGGAACGCATGTTGTATATCGTAGGTGTGAAGCGCAGAGCGAAGGGCGAGGAGCGTGAGGCGTTGCGCTCCTCGCCTCTCGCCCTTCGCTTCCGACGCCTCACGATCGTTTTGCGAAGCGATAGCCCATCCCATAGACTGTCTCAATGTATTTTGGATTTTTTGAATCAGGTTCGATTTTTATGCGCAGGTTTCGAATATGCACGTCGATCGTTCGCTCGTAGCCTTCATACGCTTCGCCGGAGACATGATCCAACAAATCGAGCCGCGAGAATACTTTACCGGGTGTGGACATCATGGCGGCTAGTAACTGAAATTCGGATTTGGTTAGGTCGACCGACTGCCCGGATACTTTGACGGTAACACTGCTACGATCCAGCTCAATGTCTGAGACTCGTAACAGATCAAACTCCTGGGCTGTCTTCTGTCCGCGCCGCAGGACTGCCCGCACACGGGCGGTTAACTCACGTACATTGAATGGCTTGGTCACGTAATCATCTGCACCGAGTTCCAAGCCCACTATCTTGTCGCTATCGGCCACTTTGGCGGTCAGCATGATCACCGGCACATCCGATTCTTTGTGAAATTGACGAATGAAATCGGTCCCATTCATTTCGGGCATCATGAGATCAAGAATCACCAAATCAGGTTTGGCGTCGCGCGCCACGAACATCGCCTCGCGCCTGTTCTTGGCTTCGACCACCTTAAAGTCTTCCTGCTCAAGATAGATGCGCAGCATTTCGCGCAACTTGGCTTCATCATCGACGATCAGAATGGTTTGGGACATGGGAGGCATTATGAAGTTGAAAGCGAAAAGTTGAAAGTTGAAAGTGTTCGTGTCGGTCACTGCACTTTTAATTTTGCGCTTTCAACTTTCAACTGGCCTAAGGGCTGGATGATAGTAGGTGGCGGCGATAGCAAGCAAAGCAGTAATACCCAATGCGCCAGGAGCCAACGCGGGATTTGCGCCAGTCAATGCCGTCTTAATGACCGCCGCATTAGCCTTGGTAGCGTTGACTTCGCGGGCCAATGCCAAGTTGCCTGTGAGGTGTTCATAACTGCCCAGTAGGCCGCCCAACGCCATCAGCACCATGAGTGCCCGCAACGCCCAGATCGAATTGCGGCTTGGTCGAGCCAGCACCCACAGGGCTGCAATGACCGTCAAGCCGCACAAAATATAAGGCACGAACTGCAACGGTTCCTTGTCGTGGCCGGTCAGAATTAACTCAGCGCAGACTCCTACACATACCAAAACAGTGAGCCACAACAAAAACTGACGAAAGCGCATGACCAGCCGTTCGGCCGTCATGATTATTGTTCCTCCACCATGGCGGCGGCACTAGTGGCCTGATCTGCTGAGGTGAGTTCGCCCAGCTTCTTCAAGAAGGCGATCTTGTCAGCGTATGGGCGTGCCGCAATCAGTTGTTCGGCCTTGGCTTGATCGACACCGGGCAATTGCTGCAGTGTGGCCGCATCGGAATTGTTGGGCGACACCGGCACATATACATATTTTTCATAGTCACTTATTTGGGCGGCATCGATATATTTGCCAAGCTCTTTGCGGAACTCGGCGATGCTGGCGTAAGGACGATATTCCTGAAATTCGCGCACCATTCGATTGCCTGCGTTGGGCACGGTCAGAATCTGCTCTGCGGTGGCCGTGTTCAAGTTG
>JANMVQ010000207.1:0-5078 GCA_031392845.1 Chloroflexota bacterium | reverse complement strand
GCTTTTGCGCCACCGGGCAACTGTTCGAGCTATGATTATTCCAAGATGTGGCGACCCACGCTCCCCCACGGACTTGTTCGAACCAGAGGGTTTTCGGCCTGCCACATCCCCTTCCCAAGCATACAAGGGTTGGGGTGGGGGTCTGATAGCGATACATTTATTTCTTGGAATGACCTTAGTGTCATACCAGTGTCGCCGTTGTTGCAGTTATACGAGTAAACGAAATATAGGTTGAATATTTGGGGTTTCGCTAACGAAGGTCACTAGCGCGTGTATCGTTTTGCGATACCTATTTCAGTGGTGCAGTTCCTACACTTATGGGCATCAGGTTAAGCGAATTTTGCCGTAAAGTGCGTTCATTACATATCCATTATTTTTTGTCGATGGATTGCAATACAAGCTAATGCCAATATTCGTGAGGGGAAAATATGTTCAAATTTATTCGATCGACTAACTTAATCAGAACGACGACATCGATCACCACAGCAACAACTTTCGCCATACTGTTGATGCTTCTGGTGTCTAGCCTATTCCCGACAATAGCAATAGCTCGTCGGCCTGCTGAACCTAGCGCCCCCTTGGATGTACCCGCAACCATCGTCAATGAGTCGGCGACGGAGTGGGTGATTCATGACGGCGTGATCTACTGGTCGAAGCATTGTTTCCTAATCACGTTGCAGAATGATCGTCTCAATGCTCCGAGTGCCCCCCATGAAGACGCCACGTTGAAGCGTATGCCCATCGGTGGTGGCGCGATCACAACATTGGGGACGGATGTGGACAACTGTCTCAATTTCTCCAGCATCGCCGCGGACGACAGCGGGGTGTATTTCTACGACGGCATTGGCAAGATCAAGGTGATCCGCACGCTTGGGCCGACACCGGTGCTGACCGATGTCACCACCGCCAGCAGCGTTACGCGGATTCGGCTGGATGACACCTTTGTCTACTTCTATACCTCTAGCGCGAATATCTTCCGCGTGCCCAAGACAGGTGGCACGGCCCAAGCGCTGCAAACCACAGGTTTCGAAATGCGGGATTTCATCGTCAACGCCCAGTCTATTTACTGGTTTGACAACTTGGGTTTGTGGTGGGGGCCGAAGAGTTGCCCAACATTACCGTGTAGCAAAATCGCGTTGTCGCTGGGTAGTAATGGCAACTATATGAGCTTTGGCCGCATCGGCGAGGCCGGTGGCAACCCTAGCTCGATTGTGTTTGTCAGTAGCAGCGGTTCGCCCAGCTTCCTCTCAAGCATCATCGAGCTCACCTGTAACACTGTGCCAGTTTGTCAGCGCCAAGATTACTATAACGCTGCACCGAATTGGTTTATTGGGCAGTTTAGGTTTGTAAGCTTGGCTAGAAGCGGACCATTCCCGATTTTGGATACTTATTTGTTCTGGACCGAAAGAGATTCGACCACCGGACGTCTGTTGCGCCGGATTGCCAGCGCGACAGCGACGCCAAGCGAACTTTATCCCGGTGATGCCACCCTGAGTAGCCTGCTTGCAGTTGACGAGACAAATCCGCAGGGTGTGTATTTCTCTGATTCGAGCAAGATCATGTTTCTGCCATTTAGCGCCAGCGCCATCACGCGCGACCTGGCCGTGGCCGGTATGGAGGTGACGCAGGCCATTCAGAACATGGCGAACCAGATATCCCTTGTTGCGGACAAGACCACCTATGTGCGCACTTATGGCAAGCAAAACACCGGCCCCCAAGCAGGTAGCGTCGAGATGGTGCTGCATGGCACACGCAATGGCAACCCGTTGCCCGGGTCGCCATTGCAGCCGGTTTACGGCAATGTGTCGCTCAACACCAGTTTTGTATTTGATCGCGCCAAAGCCTACGATAGCTGGACGTTCCGTTTGCCCAGCAGTTGGATCGGCAGCGGCACAATTGCGTTACGCGCCGAGATCGACCCGCGTAGCCGTTATGAGGATACCGTCCCAGGGAACGACACACTGAGTATCAACGCCGTATTTGGGCGGGAGCCAAAGGCTTGTTTGTTCTTCTCGCCCGTGCGCACGCACAACCCCATCCCCAATATTGGCGATCCAAATTTCTGGGAGACGATGGATCGCTTTGCCCGTGTGTGGCCAGTGCCAGCGGTTGAAGTGCATTCGATGGGTGAACCGATCGAGGAACTTCAAGTCTGTAGTTGGCACGGCATTCCCTACCCTTGCTTTGGGCCATACGAGTTGGATCAAGCCAGCGACTTCCCCTCGAACTTCCCCTCCGACAAAGACCGCGTGATTGGTAAGCTGATGCTGCGCCAAGCGTTGGCCCGTGCCGCAACGATTCCGCCCATAAACTACTGCCAATCCGGTGCATCGGTGCATTCGGTGGGGTTGGTGCATCCTGAGGCCGACACCACCGATGATAGCAATCGCACACTTCTGGGCTATGCCAATTACTACATCAATGCCTCGTTCTATAAGATGGAACCATTTGATTCGCAGCCAGGAAACCCGAATTGGTATTGGCCCAAAGCGGCCAGCGTGCTGGCGCAGGAAGTCACGCACAACTTTAATCGCAGGCATGTGGCCTGCGGCACCAATGATGCGACGGATAGCAATTGGCCCTACGCCAATAAGTGCCAACTCAACGATGGTGGCGCGACAAATTACTTTGGCTACGATACCAAATCGCGCCTGCCCATCCCGCCGCAAATCGCCTCAGACTTTATGAGCTACAAGCCCAGCCATTCGGACGCCCCGCTGTGGCAGGGCCAGTGGGTAAGCGATTACACCTACAACGCAGTCAAGGGCAAATTTGGTTTGCAGGCACGCTCAACCTTGGCTGAGCCAAGCGGCCCAGTTGGGTTAGCCCGGCCGGCACTGCCGGAAGCTGGTGAGATGGTCTATGCGATCGGTGCGATTGACCCAATCAGCAATTTGGGTCATCTCGATTACACCTATGCCCAGCCTTTGGCAACGATGAATGCCCAGGCCCGCAGCGTATGGCAAGAGTTCAGTACACCCAGCTGGCGCGGTGCGGCGGGCATCCGGGCGGTCGAGGCGGTCGAGGCGGTCACGTATCACCTGCGCTTAAAGGATGCGAGTGGGGTAGTGTTGGATGACCGTGCAGTGACGCTGTTTGAGGCTGACTCTCACGATGGTGATGCAGCAGCATGGCCGTTTCTTGTCACTTTCCCTGCGCCCAGTGGCAATGTGACGCGCATCGAACTGTTGGCCGATAACACTGTGTTGGATACACTGAATATGGGTGTAAATCCACCAGCGGTGAGTATCTTGTCGCCGAAGACAGGCGCCACTATCAGCGATACGCTGGTTATCCAATGGCTGGGCAGCGACCCAGACCTACAGGATGTATTGCACTACAACGTGCAATACAGCACTGATAACGGCATAAGCTGGCTGTCGTTGGCCGAGGATTATCCGGGCACACCCGGCGCAGGCGTAGAAACGCTGGGGGTGCAGAATCCGTTGGCGCTGCCCGGTACCAATGGCGCAACGGCCCGCATTCGGGTGATTGCCAGCGATGGCTATCACACGGTGGGTGCGCTGTCGGATGCATTTAGCGTAGCGCAACGCGCACCCGTGGCGCATATCACCTCACCAGATGCGGTGCTGTCCTACGAACCAAACGACGACATCTCGTTGCAGGGTGGGGCGATTGATGCCGAGAGCGGGGTGTTGACTGGCACCGCCCTGAGTTGGGCGGTTAGTGGTGTGAGTGCAGGTACGGGCGAAGAGAGCAGCGTGCGTGGGTTGAAGCCAGGTGCACACACGGTGGTATTAACCGCCACGGATACTACATCTAAGACAGGCATTGCGCAGACGGCGTTGTATATCAACCCGTTGGTCGCAGATGAGATTGGCACTTCACCTTTACTGAATGGGTTGTGTGACGAGGCTGCATATGGCGCAGGCACGCGCCAAATTCAGCTGGCCCCCTATGCAGATGGCGCTCAAGCCACCGCACGGTTGTTGGTGAACAGCAATAAGCTGTGGCTGTGCTTGACCGGGTTGGCGCGCGGCAGCAATGCGCAGGTTGGGCGGGTAGGACTGTTTGCGGATGTGAACAATAGTCAGGATGCAAGCAGCCAGGCTGACGATATGGGTTTCTTTGTGGCTGAGGATGGCGTGGCGATTGCGCTGTTGGGTAACGGCGCTGCGGGTAACAGCGCGGCGTTGGATGCCCGCGTGACCGCAACGGGTACGCTGTGGACAGCCGAGATGAGCATTGACCTAGCGAGCTTGGGCGGCAGCGGTCATGTGATTGGGGCGCGCCTGAGCCATAGCGCAGTGGAAAGCGCAAGTGATTCTGTTGCGTGGCCGTATCGGGCGCAAGAGAATCAGCCGAACAGTTGGGGTCAGTTGGTGCTGGGCAATTGGGCGGTGCTGGATTTAATCAGCCCAGTGAGTGCCACGGTGGGTAGCGCCGATGTGCTACTGACGCTGACGGGCAGCAACTTTGTGAGCACCACCGTTGCGTTGTTTGATGGTGTTGCGCTGAACACAACGATGATCAGTGCGACCCAGATGAGCGCGCTGGTGCCTGCGGCCAAGCTGATTACGGCGGGCACCGCCAAAATCCAAGTGGCTGGCGCGGGCTTGCTAAGTGCGCCCTCGCCAGCGGCGGGGCTGAGCTTCCAGATTGTGAATCTAGCTCCCACGATCACAGCGCTCTCGCCGGACACAACAACGGATGTGGGCGGTAGCATCAGCATGACAGTGAGCGGCAGCAACTTTGCACCGGGCGCGCTAATCCTGTTTGAGGGAACTGCGCTGCCTACAACGGTGCTGAGCGCATCACAGGTGCGTGCGCAGATCAGCACGGCGCAGTTGCAGTCCGGGCGGGTGGTGCAGGTGGCAGTTCAGAACGCCGCGCCCAGTGGCGGCCTCTCGAACGAATTGCCGTTCTTAGTGACCTCGCCACGCGTGGTGTTTGTACCCATTATGCGCAAGTAAATGTGTGGCAGAGGGGCGTAAATGGACTCCGCCTTTGAGGCGGAGTCCATAATCTTTTCCCCAAGGGGACTGCCTGCTTTAGCTGGCAGGTGAATTGGCCGAAGGCGGCGGAAGCCGCTCCTTGGCTCACCCCATGCTTTGCTG